>DNXT01000058.1 GCA_003505795.1 Lysobacteraceae bacterium
CGCAGCACGCGCGGGTGCTCGAGCAACTCGACGATCGCCTCGTGCCGGCCGGCGCCGTCGACCGGGTCGTTGTTGAGGTCGCCGAGGATCACGAAGCGCGCGTCCTCGGCCAGCCCGCCGCAATGCCCGCGGTCGTCGCACAGCCATGCGCGCGCGCCGGCCGCATCGTCCAGGTAGTCGCGCCACAGGCGGATCTCGTCGTGGTTGCGCGCGGCATTGCGCTTCTCCGGGCCGTCGAACACCGGCGGCGTCGGATGCGAGGCCAGCACGTGCACGATGCCCGCCGGGGTCCGCACCGGCACGTCCCAGTGCGACTTGGAGGACAGCCGGAGCTGCCGCCAGACCGCGTCGCGGTGGAACGGCCGTCCGCTGGCCGGATCGATCGGACGCAGCGCTCCCGGCAGCGCGCTCCACTTCAGCAGCCGGAAGCTGCGCACCGCCGCCGCGTCGATCGGGTACTTCGACAGCACCAGCATGCCGTACTGGCCCGGGTGCAGGCCGTAGCCCCAGGCATCGTTGCCGTGGGCGCGCGCATCGCCACCGGCATTGCCGTCGTTGTCCAGGTCCAGTCCGCTGGCGACGCCGGTGTTGACCGGCGCCAGGTAGCGGTACGGGTAGTGCAGGGGTTCGCCACCACCGGGCGGCATCGCCTGCAGGTAGCGCTGCTGGAACAGGTCCGCGGCCCGGTGCCCGGGGTCGTAGTCGAATTCGTTGAGCAGCACGATGTCCGGACGCACCACCTGCAGCACCGCCGCGATCTTGCGCGCCTGCGGGCTGCCCTCCTGCAACTGCCGGACCAAGCCGCCGGCCTGGTCCGAATACAGGGAGGTGTTGTAGGTGGCCACGCGCAGCGGCGGCGGGGTCGGTCGATCGTTCAAGGGCGTTGCGGCGTCGCGGTGGCTGGCGCAGGCGGTTGCCCACAGCAGCAGGAAGAGCAGGGCGATGAGGCGGTCCATGCGGCGATCTTCGCATGCCGCAGGCGACGGCCCTGCCGCCGCCGGGCGCGCTCAGCCGATCGCGCTCACCGCGCCCCAGCCGCTGGAGAAGTCGCGCCACTGGCGGCCGTCGTAGGCCTCCAGCGGACGGAAGCGGCGCTTGTAGTCCATCTTGTCGTGGCCGCGGATCCAGTAGCCGAGGTACAGGTGCGCGATGCCGTCGCGGCGCGCCCACTGGATCTGCTGCAGGATCGCCAGCGTGCCGAGCCCGCGCGCCGCCGCATCCGGCGCATAGAACGTGTACACCGCCGACAGCGCGTGCCCGGCGACGTCGGTGACCGCGACCGCCAGCAGCCGGCCGCGTTGCCCCGGCTGCGCCGGCTCGCGGATCTCCAGGAAACGGCCATGCGACCAGCGCCCGATCAGGAACTGGTCGAACTCGCTGGCGCCATGGTCGTCCATGCCGCCGTCGCGGTGGCGGCTGCGCAGGTAGGCGCGGTACAGCGCCAGCTGCTCGTCGGTGCGCTGCGCCGGCACGATCCGGCAGACCAGGTCGGCGTTGCGCGCCAGGCAGCGGCGCTGGCTGCGGTCGGGCCGGAACGCCTCCACCGGGATGCGCACCGGCACGCAGGCGCGGCAGTGGTCGCAGTGCGGCCGGTACACCAGGTCGCCGGAGCGACGGAATCCCCAGCCCAGCGCCTGCGGGTAGATCGAACCCAGGCGCGGGTCGTGCGGGTCCAGCACCAGGTCGCGGGCGACCCGTTCCGGCCAGTAGCCGCACGCATGCTGGCCGGTCTGGAACAGGCGCAGGTCGTCGTGGGTGTCGGCATGGATGGCCATGGCGCGAGCATAGCGCCTCGGCGTCGCATCGGCCGCGACTGTCCGACAGATGAATGCGCGCGGCGGACCGTCAACCGCGCGCACCGCCGCCCGTTTTCCTCATCGATGGCGCGATGCATCCCAGGCGGATCGCCTCGTGTCCTGTCGGACCCCGGTGCGGGGTCGAGCAGTCCCTCTCACAACGGAGCCTTTCCATGACCTACCGCAAACCCCTCATCGCGCTCGCCGTTCTCGGCGTCCTGGCGGCCGGCAGCGCCTTCGCCGTCGACACGCCGGCCGACCCGGCCAAGCCGCGCCCGACCCTGGACAAGAACGGCGACGGCTTCGTCGACCGCAGCGAAGCGGCGGCCAGCCCGCGCCTGGCCGAGAAGTTCGACGAGCTGGACAAGAACAAGGACGGCAAGCTGTCGCGCGACGAACTGCCGCGTCGCCATGGCTGGAAAGGTCGCCACGACGGCGGTCCGATGGCCAAGCTCGACGCCGACAAGGACGGCCGCATCAGCCGCGAGGAAGCCAAGGCCGATCCGAAGTTCGCCGAGCGCTTCGACAAGATGGATGCGAACAAGGACGGCTTCGTCGACAAGGCCGACTTCCAGCTGCGCGCCAAGCAGCATCGCGACGAATGGTTCGCCGCGGCCGATACCGACAAGGACGGCAAGCTGAGCAAGGCCGAGTTCGACGCGGCCTCGGGCAAGCACGGCCGTTTCGGCCATGACGGCAAGCGGGCGCATCCGCCGAAGGCCGAAGCCGCGAAGTAACCGGGCAACAGAGGCGCCGATCGACATGGCCCCTGCGCAGCGCTGCGCAGGGGTTTTTTTATGGATCTGTTAGCACCTGACGGAGGGCTCGGTCCGCGACGGGCGCTTCATTTGAATCCCCGCACGTGGATGCGCGGGCTTTTGCAGAAGGATCCGCATTCCGCGTAAACCCCGCCGGGACCGAAGTCCCTCCCACGGAGGTC
>DNXT01000283.1 GCA_003505795.1 Lysobacteraceae bacterium
GGCGCCGCGCCACAGCGCCTGCGCGTCGCGGGTCCACTGCGCGTCGGCCTTGCCGGTGGCCTGGCGCGCGTTGAGCTCGGCGCAGCGCAGGCCGGCGTTGTCGGTGGGCTTCCAGTTGGCGAGCAGGGTCGGCCAGTCCTGGCGCCGGGCCAGCGCCGGCAGCCACAGGCCGCGGAACGCCTCGGCCACCGGCTGGCCGGCGTAGCGCCTGAGGAAATCCTGCGCCTGCGCGGTGCCGACGTTGTCGATGTTGCGCTTGAGGTTGGCGTACTCGAGCCAGCCATACAGCGGGTGGCGGCTCAGCGCGGCCGCCTGGCCGGCGTCGTAGCGGCCGGCCTCGGCGGCGTCGATGGCGCTGCGCACGGCGGCGCGCTGGTTGTCCAGGTTCTGCGCGGAAACGGCGCCGGCGCAGAGCAGGGCCAGCGCGGCGAGGATCGGAATGGAGACGTTCTTCATCCGAAAAATAGTACCGGAGCAGCCTGAATGAGCGTGACAGAAGCCCGCCGTTGCTGGCGTCGGCGTAGGGCGCGCGGGGCCGCCGTGAATATGGCGGCGTGTGGCAGCGCTTGTCACCGCTTCACGATTTGTTTACAAGGGGGCAAGCCGTTGCGGCGCAGGGGGGCGCTGCGGCCGTCCCATCCCCTTTGGAGAGAGAGCCGGATGAAGACCCTGCGCCGCCATCCCTTGGCCCGTGCGACGATGGCCGCCTTCGTGTGCCTGCCGTTGATCGCCTGGGCCCAGGACGATACCGCCGCGACCGCCAAGACCCTGGACAGCGTCCAGGTGACCGGTACCCGGATCAAGACCGCCGAGATGCAGGGCCAGGTCCCGATCCAGACGATCAGCCGCGACGACATCGAACGCACCGGCCTGAACTCGATCGGCGACGTGCTGCAGGAGCTGACCGCGTCCGGTTCCGCGCTCAACGCCAAGTTCAACTCGTCGGGCAACTTCGGCTTCCCGCCGGACGGCAGCGGCGTCGGCGCCGGCTCGGCGCAGGTCGACCTGCGCCACCTCGGTTCCAAGCGCGTGCTGGTGCTGGTGGACGGCATCCGCTGGGTCAACGAATCGTCCGCCTCCGGCGTGGGTTCGTCGACCGACCTCAACACCATCCCGCTGGCGATCGTCGAGCGCATCGAGGTGCTCGAGGACGGCGCCTCGTCGCTGTACGGTTCGGACGCGGTCGCCGGCGTGGTCAACATCATCACCCGGCGCGAATTCGACGGCGGCCAGGTCACCCTCAACTACGGCCAGTACGGCAAGGGCGACGGCGAGAGCCGCGGCGCCGACTTCGCCTGGGGCACCAGCACCGAGCGCACCAGCCTGTTCCTCGGCGCCAGCTATATCAAGCAGGATCCGGTCTATGCCAAGGACCGCGAGCAGTCGTACTACCCGGTGCCGGGCACCGGCCTGACCTTCGGCAGCTCGGCCACGCCCGACGGCCGCTTCATCTTCGTCGATCCCAACACCGGTGCCGAGCAGGACCTGACGCTCAACAGTGGGCGCAGCGGCAGCCCGGCCTACGACGGCAGCGCCGGCTGTACCCGCAGCGACGACTACCACTGCTTCGGCAGCGCCGACCGCTACAACTTCGCCGCCTCCAACATGCTGATGACGCCGTCCGAGCGCAAGGGCGTGTTCGGCCAGTTCCGCTTCTTCTTCAACGACGACGTGCAGTGGTACCTGAAGGCGCTCGGCAACCGCCGCGAGTCGACCAACCAGGCCGCGCCCGAGCCGATCTTCCTCGGTCCCGACGCCGGCACCGGCAATCCGCTGGCCGACAACATCGTCATCTCCGCGCTCAACCCGTACAACCCGTTCGGCTTCGACCTGGACTCGTCCGACAACCTGATCATGATCGGGCGGCGCCCGGTCGAGGGCGGCGCGCGCGTGTTCAAGCAGAAGGTCGATACCCAGTACTTCGCCACCGGTTTCATCGGCTCGTTCGAGTCGAGCGACCGGACCTGGTTCTGGGACGTCAACGCGATGTACAGCAAGAACGAGGCCGAACAGACCAACTACGGCAGCTACAACCTCTACAACATCAACCTCGCGCTCGGCGACCCGGCCGCGTGCGCGGCGGTGGCAGGCTGCGTGCCGCTGGACATCTTCGGCGGCGCCGGCAGCATCACCCCGGAAATGCTGCGCTGGATCCAGCCGGTGGTGCGCGACCGCAGCCAGAACGAACTGAGCCTGTTCACCGCCAACCTCAGCAGCGAGCTGTTCCGGCTGCCGGCCGGCCCGGTCTCGTTCGCCACCGGCATCGAGCACCGCAAGTACGAGGGCTCCTACCAGCCGGACCCGTTGACCGTGGCCGGGCACTACAACGGCGTGCCGTCGCTGCCGACTTCCGGCAGCTACGACGTCAACGAGGCCTACCTCGAACTGAGCGTGCCGATCTTCGCCGACTCGCCGCTGGGCGAGAAGCTCGACCTGAGCCTGGCCGGGCGCTACTCGGACTACTCCACCTTCGGCGGCGAGTTCACCCCCAAGTACGGCCTGCGCTGGCAGGTGACCGACGAGTTCGTGCTGCGCACCACCTATGCCGAGGGCTTCCGCGCGCCG
>DNXT01000239.1 GCA_003505795.1 Lysobacteraceae bacterium
TGCCGGACGTGGGCGCTGCGCACCGACCAGGCGCCGTCGCTGGTCGATCCTGTCGGCCATCGCCTCTGGACCGCCAACAACCGCATCGTCGACGGTGCCCTGCTCGCCCAGGTCGGCGACGGCGGCTACGACCTGGGGGCGCGCGCGCGCCAGATCCGCGACGACCTGATGGCGCGCGAGCGCTTCACCGAGAAGGACCTGCTCGCGATCCAGCTCGACGACCGGGCGCTGCTGCTCGAACGCTGGTGGACGCTGCTGCGCGGCGTGGTCGAGCACAGCGACGATCCGGCGTTGCGCCGGATCGAGGCCGCGACACGGCAGTGGGACGGGCGCGCCTCGGTCGACTCGGTCAGCTACCGGGTCGCGCGCGACTTCCGCGGCATGACCCTGGACGCGATCGGGACCGGCTTGCTGGCGCCGGCCAAGGCCAGGCTCGGCGAGCGCTACCTGCCGCCGTACCTGGCCCAGCTCGAAGGCATCGCCTGGCCGTTGCTGCGCCAACGTCCGCCGCACCTGCTGCCGCCGCCGCACCGGAACTGGGACGCGCTGCTGGCCGATGCCGCGCGCGCGGTGGAGAAGGACCTGGCCGAACAGGGCCCGCAACTGGCCGATCGCACCTGGGGCGAACGCAACACCACCGCGATCTGCCATCCGATCGCGCGCGCCCTGCCCGCCTTCGCCAGACCCATGCTGTGCATGCCGGCCCAAGCCCTGCCCGGCGACAGCAACATGCCGCGCGTGCAGGGCCCTGCGTTCGGCGCGTCCGAGCGCATGGTGGTCTCGCCCGGCCACGAACAGGACGGCATCGTGCACATGCCGGGCGGGCAGAGCGGCCACCGGCTCTCGCCGTTCTGGGGCGCCGGCCACGAGGACTGGGCGCAGGGGCGGGCCACGCCGTTCCTGCCGGGCCCGGCACGCTACACCCTGACCCTGCGGCCGCACTGAACCGTGCCGCCGCAATCAGCGTGCGCACGCCATGGACACGACCGCGCAGGCCCGCGTCTCGCCGTTTCCGCGCAAGCAGGCCCCAGGACCGCTATGCCAGGTAGGCGCCGACCACCCGGCACAACGAAAGCACGTCCGGTGCCGCCAGCATCGAGGCATGATCGCCCGGCACGTCCACCACCTCGACGTTCCCGGTGAGGATGCCGCGCCACTGCGCGACCGGATCGACATCGTGTCGCTGCGCGCGCAGGAAAAGCAGGCGACCGGCATACGGCGCGATCTCGTGGGTCACGTACGCAATCTCGTTCGCCAGCGAGGCATGCATCCAGGCCACGAACGCATCGGGACCGGTGATATCGCTGGGCAGGACCTTCGCCCGCCTGGCCCACACCATCGCCACGTCGATGCGCTCGGAGGGTGCAAGCGCCAAGATGCTCGCCGATTCGGACGCCCCGTCCCCGCCGGCGCGCTGGACCAGGTCCTCGACGAACAGCGCGAGCCGCTGCTCCGGATCCTCCGGCGGCAGCGCGCCGCCCGGTGCCGGGCGGAAGCTGTCGATCAGGACCAGCCGCTCCACCGACTCGCCCTCGGCTTGCAGCCGCCGCGCCGTCTCCAGCGCGATGGTCCCGCCGACGCAGTAGCCGGCCAGCCGGTAGGGCCCCTTCGGCTGCACCGCGCGGATCGCGTCGATATGCCTTGCCACCAGCGCCGCCATGCAGGTGGCGGGCGCCTCCTCCCCATACAGGCCGGGCGTCTGCAGACCGTAGACGGGCTGCTCGCCACCGAGGTTGCGCGCGAGCTCGGCATAGAACAGGGCGCTGGCGAACAGAGCATGGAAGCAGAACAGGGCGGGCGCCTGGCCGGTCGTGCGGAACGGCACGACCGAGACCGGGCAGGCCGAGGCCTCCCCACCCTCCAGCTGCCGGGCCAGGTCCTCGATGCTCGGATGCTGGAACAACAGCCGCACCGGGATCGCCATGCCGAGCGCTTCCGAGGCCAGCGCGATCGCCTGCACCGCCGACAGCGAATGCCCGCCGCGCTCGAAGAAGTTGTCAGCCGCCCCGGCTGGCGCATATCCGAGCACGCGTTCCCAGATCCCGGCCAGCACCCGCTCGATCGCGCTGCGCGGCGGCACGTGCCCGGCCCCGGAAATGTGCGCACCGGTCCGCGGATCCGGCAGTGCGCGCCGGTCGATCTTGCCGTTGGCGGTCAGCGGCAGCGAATCCAGGCCCACGAAGACCGCGGGCACCATGTAGTCGGGCACACGCGTCTGCAGGAAGGCGCGCAGTTCCGGTTGCTCCACTCGCCGCCCCGGGCGCGGCACCACATAGGCCGCGAGCCGGATCGCCGCCGGTTCGCCATACGGGGTCACCACCACCTGTTCCACGCCCGGATGCGTGGCCAGGATCGCCTCGATCTCGCCGAGCTCGACGCGGAATCCGCGCAGTTTGACCTGGCCGTCGCGCCGCCCGAGGAACTGCAGGGTGCCGTCCGGCAGCCAGCGGGCCTGGTCGCCGGTGCGGTACATGCGGGCGCCGGCGCGCGGGGAGAACGGATCGGGCAGGAAGCGTTCCGCGGTCTGCGCCGGGCGACCGAGGTAGCCACGCGCCACGCCGTCGCCGCCGACGTACAGCTCGCCCGGCACGCCGACCGGCACCGGCCGTCGCGCCCGGTCCAGCACGTAGGCGCGGCTGTTGGCGACCGGACGGCCGATCGGGATGCTGCCGGCGACCGCTTCCTCGATGACATGGCAGCAGCTGAAGGTAGTGTTCTCGGTCGGCCCATACCCGTTGATCAGGCGCACGCCGGGATGCGCGTCCAGCAGCCGGCGCACATGCGCCGGCGACAACACGTCGCCGCCCGCCAGCAGGTTGTTCAGGCGGCCCAAGGCCGGCAGCGCATGGTCCACCATCAGGTGGAACAACCCGGCCGTCAGCCACAGCGTGGTCACGCGCTCCTGTTCCAGCACCGCCGCCAGTTCGTCGGTCGAGAGCTGGTGCGGCGGCGCGATCGCCAGGCGGTGCCCGTTCAACAGCGCGGTCCAGATCTCGAAGGTCGACGCGTCGAACGCCAGCGGCGCCAGCGCGAGGAAGGTCTGCGGCGAGGCCAGGTCGAGGTAGTCCGGGCACATCGCGAGCCTGGCCACCGCACGATGCCCGACCATCACGCCCTTGGGCTCGCCGGTGGAACCGGAGGTGTACATCACGTAGGCCAGCGCATCCCCGGCGCCGCTCGCGTCCGGCATCTGCACGACCGCCGGTGCGCGCTCCAGCAGGTCCTCAATGCAGTGCAACGGTACGCCGCACCCCTGGAGACCGGCACGCGTGGCATGCATCGCAAGCAACAGCGGCGCACCCGCATCGCCCAGCTGGAGCGCGATGCGCTCGACCGGCGTGCCCGGCATCAGCGGCAGGTAGGCCGCGCCGGCTTTTAGGATGCCCAGCAGTGCGACGATCATGTCCGGGCCGCGTTCCATGCAAAGCCCGATGCAGGCCTCCGCGCCGACCCCGAGCGTCATGAGCGCGGCCGCAAGCTGGTCGGAGCGGGCGTCCAGCTCGGCATAGCTGAGCCGCACGCCCGGCGCGCTCAGCGCGATCGCGTCCGGCACGCGCGCGACCTGTGCACGGAACAGCGCGTGGAGGGACTGGTCGCGCGGATACTCCGCATCGGTACGGTTGAACTCGGACACCACCTGTCCGCGCTGCGCCGGGGACAACAGCGGCAACGCATCGAAGCCCGTGTCCGGGCTGCGCACCAGTTCCTCGAAAAGATGCCCGAACGCATCGGCGATGCGTTCGATGCTGGCGCGGAGGAACAGGCCGGTGTCGTATTCGAAGACGGCCTGCCAGGCGTCGCCGCCGGGCTGCAGGCACAGGCTCAGGTCGAACTTGGCCGTTCCCGGCGGGATGTCCAGCGCTGTGACCTCCAGCGCGTCCAGGTCGAGCCGGTCCTCGTCCGAATCGGGCAGGATCAGCAGTGCCTGGAACAAGGGGTTGTAAGAGGAGGATACCGGCACGCCCACCGCCTCGACCACGCTGGCGAACGGCAGGGCCTGGTGCTCGTAGGCCTCCAGGCAAACCTGCCTGGCATGCTCGAGCAATTGCCGGAACGTGGGCGCTCCCTCCAGCGACATCCGCAACGCGATCGTGTTGGCGAACAAGCCGACCAGCGACTCGCTGCCGGCAATGGACCTGTTCGCCACCGGCGTGCCTATCGCCAGGTCGTCCTGCCCGCTGAAGCGCGCCAGCAACACGGCATAGACGGCCAGCACGCCCATGAAGAACGTCGCCCCCTGATCGGCGCAGAGCCGCCTCAGGCCGGCGATCGTCTCGGCCGGAACGGCGAAATGGACCTGGTCGCCCGCGTGCGCTTGCACCGCGGGGCGCGGCGCATCCAGCGGCAGTTCAAGCAACGCCGGCAGGCCGTCCAGCCGCTCGCGCCAGTAGCGGACGTGCCGCTCCCAGTCACCCGCGCGCTCGCGTGCATCCGCCCAGTGCGCGAAGTCGGCGTATTGCAGCGCGCCGGGTGCGTGCTCGAGTGCCTCGCCTGCCTTCGCGGCGCGATACAGCGCCTCCAGCTCGCGGTAGATCAGGCGCAGCGACCAGCCGTCGGCGACCAGGTGGTGAAGATTCAGCAGCAGCAGGTGGTCCTCCACTGCGAGTTCGACGATGTCGACGCGGATGCCCGGCTCGCGGGTCAGGTCGAAGCCTTTGCGCGCATGCGCGGCCACGATCTCGCACGCCTGTTCCAGGCCCGCCGGCCGCCCCGGTTGGACCTGGCTGCAGTCCGGTTGCCAGTCTTCCGCATCCAGGATCCGGGCACGACCGATGCCATCGTCGTCGACGAACAGCGTGCGCAGGATCGGATGGCGCGCGACCAGCGCGCACCACGCCCGGCGCAACGCCGGCAGGACCAGCCGGCCACGCAGGCGGAAGGCGGCCGGGATCAGGTAGGGGGTGGCGCCGGGGCCCTGCATGCGGTCCAGGAACCACAGGCCGCGCTGGACAGGCGCCAACGGCAGCAGCCCCACGCGTGGCGTCGGTTCGATGCCACGCGCGGCAGCCTGCCGCTCCAGTTGCCGGGCCATCCCGGCCAGTTGCGGCTGCTCGAACACCGCCCGCACCGGCAGCGACCAGCCCTGACCGCGCAGCCGGCCCACCAGCTGC
>DNXT01000285.1 GCA_003505795.1 Lysobacteraceae bacterium
TCCTGCTGAACCGCTCTTCCGATCTCACCGCGCAGGGCTGGCGCCTGGACGCGCCGCTGCTGCGGGTCGGCGATGCGCGCCGGCCGCAGCTGCTGGACGGCCTCTCCGTCGCCGGCGGGCGCCGCCTCGCGCTGGCCGCCGATGCGCTGGACGCCTCGCCAGTGATCGCCGCGTTGGCGCTCAGCGACCGGCTGTCGCCGGAGCTGCGACGCTGGCTGCGTGCCGCCGAGCCGCACCTGCAGCTGTCGCAGCTGCGCCTGTCCGGGCAGCCGGGCGGACCGGTGCAGGTGCAGGGACGGCTGACCGAACTGGCGTTCCGGCCGGTCGGCAACTCGCCCGGACTCAGCGGTCTGCAAGGGCGTTTCACGGGCGACGGGCAGGGCGTGGAGCTGCAGCTGGCGCCGTCGGCGGCGCTGCGGTTCGACTGGCCGACCGGGTTCGGCGTGGTGCACGAGGTGCATCTGGCCGGCAGCATCGTCGGCTGGCGCGAAGGCGAGGGCTGGCAGGTGGCGACGCCGGCGCTGCGGGTGCAGGCGCCGGACTACGCCGCCAACCTGCGCGGCGGGCTGTGGTTCCAGAGCGACGGCACGCGGCCGCGCATCGACCTGGCCGCGCAACTGGACGATGCGCCGGTGACGGTCGCCAAGAAGTTCTGGGTGCACTCGAAGATGAGCAAGGCCGCCACCGACTGGCTGGACATGGCGCTGGTCGGCGGCACCGTCAGCGGCGGCATCGGCCTGGCCAGCGGCGACCTGGACGACTGGCCGTTCGACGACCACGACGGCCGCTTCGAGGCGAGCGGGCACATCCGCAACGGCGCGATCCGCTTCCAGCGCGAATGGCCGCAGATGGAAAAGGTCGACGCCGACGTGACCTTCATCGCCAACGGCTTCGAAATGCACGGCAGCAGCAGCCTGGCCGGAGTCGCGGTGGACCGTTTCGAGGCCGGCATCGCCGACTTCAAGGCCGCGCAACTGTCCGTGCGCGCCAACAGCCGCAGCGATGCGGCGACGATGCTGGCGATGCTGCGCGGCAGCCCGCTGCAGCGCAGCTACGGCGACACCCTGCGCAACCTCGCCGCGTCCGGGCCGGCCGCGGCGACCTTCGACCTGCTGCAGCCGCTGCACGGCGACCGGGGCAAGGGCCGGCTGCACGGCGAAGTGGAGCTGGACGGCGTCAAGCTCGGCGACCAGCGCTGGGACCTGGCGTTCGACCAGGTCAAGGGCACGGCCCGCTACAGCGACGACGGTTTCGCCGCCGATGCCCTGAGCGTGGCCTACCACGGCCGTCCGGGCACGCTGTCGCTGCGCGCCGGCGATGCCGTGCGCGATCCGCAGCAGGCGTTCGAGGCGGCGTTTGCCGCGTCGATCGACGCCAAGGAGCTGTTCGACCGCGCGCCGCAGATGGAGTGGCTGCGTCCCTACGTGCACGGCCGCTCCGACTGGCGGGTGGGCGTGAGCCTGCCGCAGGCGCAGCCGGGCGTGCCCGAGGAGCCCAGCCACCTCACCCTGGACACGGACCTGGTCGGCACCACGCTGGCGTTGCCGGCTCCGCTGGACAAGGGCGCCGGGCAGGCGCTGCCCACGCGGGTGGACGTGGCGTTGCCGTTCGGCGACGGCGACATCGACGTGGCGTTCGGCAGGCTGGTCGCGGTCAAGGCCGCCACCCGCGGCGAGCGCACCGGGGTGCGCGTGGTGATGGGCAGCGACAGCGTGCGCGAGCGCCCGCCGCAAAACGGACTGGTGGTGACCGGGCGCACGCCGTCGCTGGACGCGATGGACTGGATCGCGCTGGCGCGCGGCAGCGCGGCGCCGGCGGCGGATGTGCCGGCGCAGGATCCGGACAGCGCGCTGCCGCTGCAGCAGGTGGACGTGCAGGCCGACCGGCTGTTGTTGCTCGGCGGCGTGTTCCCCGACACCCGGCTGCGCCTGCGCCCGGTGAAGGGGCAGGTGTCGGTGCTGCTCGACGGGCCGTCGCTGGCCGGTTCCATCCAGGTGCCCGACGCCGATGGCGAGGTGCTGCAGGGCAACCTCAGGACCGTGCACTGGCAGTCCGCCACGCCGGTGCCCGAACCCGCGCCCGAGGCCGGGGTGCAGGCGGGGCCGCTGGCGGGCACGCTGCCGGAGCCGGCGCGGCGCGCGGTGTCGGACTTCGATCCGGTGTCGATCCCGCCGCTGGCGCTGGAGGTCGAGGACCTGCAGTTCGGCAAGATGAAGCTGGGCAGCGCGCTGCTGCGGACCCGGCGCCTGACCGACGGCATGCAGGTCGACCAGCTGCAGCTGCGTTCGGCGCAGCAGAACATCGCCGTCACCGGCGCCTGGCGCGGCAGGGGCGAGGCCGCCACCACGCGGCTGTCGGCGCGGGTCGACAGCCAGGACCTCGGCGGCCTGATGCAGGACCTGGCGTTCGGCGGGCAGGTGCGCGGCGGCGAGGGCCAGGTCGAGCTCAATGCCGGCTGGCAGGGCGCGCCGACCGGATTCCAGCTCGCCTCGCTGGAAGGCAACCTCAAGGTCGAGGCGCGCAACGGCCAGCTGCTGGAAGTGGAACCGGGCGCCGGACGCGTGCTCGGCCTGCTCAGCGTGGCGCAGCTGCCGCGGCGGCTGATGTTCGACTTCCGCGATTTCTTCTCCAAGGGGCTGGCGTTCAACCGGGTCGGCGGCGAGCTGAAGTTCGGCGACGGCCTGGCGCGGATGGACGGCATGCGCATGGAGGGCCCGGCGGTGGACATCGACATCCGCGGCCAGGCCGACCTGCGCCGGCAGACCTTCGACCAGACCGTGGACGTCTACCCCAAGTCCGGCAACCTGCTGACCGTGGTCGGTGCGGTCGCCGGCGGCCCGGTCGGGGCCGCGGTCGGCGCCGC
>DNXT01000094.1 GCA_003505795.1 Lysobacteraceae bacterium
GTGCTTCGCCTTTTTCCGGCGAGCCCCTGCGCGCCGCCCCTGCGGGGTTTTACCCGCCGTCTCCGCCGTTGCGGAAGGGACCCGGTAGATCGAGAGCGAAGCAACGGCAGAATCACGGGCAACAGCAACAGCAACAGCAACAGCAACAGCAGCGGGGTTTCTGCCTATCGTGGGACTCCAGTCCCCACGAGCACCGTCACTCCGTCCGGGGAATGCTCAGAGCCAGCGCCGGACGCGGCGCCGGTAGTCGCGATAGTCCTGGCCGAAGCGCACCTGCAACGCGCGTTCCTCCGGCAGGATCTGGAAACGGGTGACATAAAGCACGTAGACCGGCACCGCCGCGAAGGCGAGTGCATTCGCCAGCAGGATCGCTGCGCCCAGCAGGATCACCGCGTGTCCCAGGTACATGGGGTTGCGCGACCAGCGATGCAGCCCGGATTGCACCAACCGGGTACTGTTGCGCGGCCGCATCGGGTCGACGGTGGTGCCGGCGCGGCGGAAATGCCGCTTGGGCGCGACATTCAGCACGATGCCGGCCAGCAGGACGGCCACGCCGAGGGCGGTGCGGTGGGGCAGGACGAGGTGGCCGCCGGGAAACGCGGCGGCCAATCCCCAGGCGATGGCGCCGCACAGCGCCATCGCCAGCGGTGGCGGAATCCGCGTGTCGAGCCGGCTCAGAGCTTGGCGCGCTGCTGGCGCAGGCCGTCGAGCTGGGCGCTCCAGTCGGCCAGGCGCTGGCGCTCCTGCTCGACCACCGCCGCCGGCACCTTGTCGGTGAACTTGCCCAGCTTGGCCTCGCTCTTGTCCTTCTCGGCGCCGACGCGGGCGATCTCCTTGTCCATGCGCGCGCGTTCGGCGTCCAGGTCGACCAGGCCTTGCAGCGGGATGTTCAGCACCAACTGGGTGCCGTTGGGAATGCCGGACGCGGACGGCGGCGCGGCTTCGCCCGCGTCCAGCCAGCGGATCGAATCCAGCCTTGCCAGGAAGCGGATCTGGCTGGCGAACCGATCGATGCGCTGCCGGTCGCTGGCGTGGCCGGCGCCGAGCAGCAGGGGGACGGCCAGCGACGGCGAGATGCCGAGGCTGCTGCGGATCTTGCGCAATTCGGAGATGACGTTCTTCAGCCATTCCACGTCGGCTTCGGCTGCGCCGAAGTCGCCACCGGCGACCTCGTCGGCCTGCGGGTAGGCCTGCAGCGAGATGGTGCCGGCATCGATGCCCAGGCGCGGGGCGACCTGCCGCCACAGCTCCTCGGTGACGAACGGGGCCAGCGGGTGCAGCAGCCGCAGCAGCGATTCCAGCACGTACAGCAGGGTGTGCTGGGCCGCGTTCGCGGCGACGGGATCGCGTGGTTTGCTCGCCTCCCCCTCGCGGGCTTCGTGCTGCAGCGCCGGCTTGCTCAGCTCGATGTACCAGTCGCAGAAATCGTTCCAGGCGAATTCGTACAGCGCTTGCGCGAGCAGGTCGAAGCGATACTGCGCGAAGTGCTCATGCACCTGCGCGGTGACCGCGGCCAGGCGCGCGAGGATCCACTTGTCCGCATCGGAGAGGGTGTCCTGGCCAGCGTAGTCGCGCGGATCGAAATCGCGGGTCTGCATCAACACGAAGCGGCTGGCGTTCCACAGCTTGTTGCAGAAGTTCTTGTAGCCCTCGGCGCGGCCGAGGTCGAACTTGATGTCGCGGCCGTGGGTGGCCAGCGCGGCGATGGTGAAGCGCAGCGCGTCGGCGCCATGGGCGATGATGCCGTCCGGGAACTCCTTGCGCGTGGCCTTCTCGATCTTCGGCGCGTCCTTGGGCTTCATCAGCCCGGTGGTGCGCTTGGCGACCAGGTCCTCGATCGAGATGCCGTCGATGATGTCGAGCGGGTCGAGCACGTTGCCCTTGGACTTGGACATCTTCTGGCCCTGCGCGTCGCGGATCAGGCCGGTGATGTAGACGTCGCGGAACGGCACCTTGCCGGTGAAGCTGTCGGTGGCCATGATCATCCGCGCCACCCAGAAGAAGATGATGTCGAAGCCGGTGACCAGCACCGAGGACGGCAGGTAGCGTTCGAAGCCGCGCTCGACCTGCGCGTTGGCATCCGGCCAGCCCAGCGTGGAGAACGGCCACAGCTGCGAGGAGAACCAGGTCTCCAGCACGTCGCTGTCCTGGGTCAGCGCGACGTCCGCGCCAAGCCCATGCTTGTCGCGCACCTCGGCCTCGTCGCGGCCGACGTAGCAGGTGCCGGCCGCGTCGAACCACGCCGGGATGCGGTGGCCCCACCACAGCTGGCGGCTGATGCACCAGTCCTGGATGTTCTCCATCCAGTGGCGGTAGGTGTTGATCCAGTTCGGCGGCACGAACTTCACCTCGCCGGACTCGACCAGCTCCAGGCCGCGCTTGGCCAGCGCGTCCATCTTCACGAACCACTGGTCGGTGAGGTAGGGCTCGATCACCTGGCCGGTGCGGTCGCCGCGCGGCAC
This sequence comes from Lysobacteraceae bacterium, assembly GCA_003505795.1. Lineage (GTDB taxonomy): Bacteria > Pseudomonadota > Gammaproteobacteria > Xanthomonadales > Xanthomonadaceae > UBA8801. The sequence continues at coordinate 2,463 of DNXT01000094.1, forward strand.
CTGCAGCTTGTGCGGCTTGGCCTCGACCAGCAGGCCGAGGCCTTCCAGTTCGTCCAGCACCCGCTTGCGCGCGTCGTAGCGGTCCAGGCCGCGGAAGCGCTCGGGCGCGTTGTCGTTGAGCGCGGCGACCGGGGTGAACAGGTTGATCATCGGCAGGCCGTGGCGCACGCCGACCTGGTAGTCGTTGAAGTCGTGCGCCGGGGTCACCTTGACCACGCCGGTGCCGAACGCGCGGTCGACGTAGTCGTCGGTGATGATCGGCACCTGGCGGCCGGTCAGCGGCAGCACGATGCGCGCGCCGTGCAGTGCGGCATAGCGCGCGTCCTCCGGGTGCACCATCACCGCGGTGTCGCCGAGCAGGGTTTCCGGGCGGGTGGTGGCGACGATCAGGTAGTCGCGGGTCTCGCGCAGGGTCTCGGCGCCGTCGGCATCGTGCTCGACGTGCTCGTAGGTCGCGCCCTCGGCCAGCGGGTAGCGGATCGACCACAGGAAGCCGTCTTCCTCGACGTTCTCCACTTCCAGGTCGGAGATCGCGGTCTTCAGCACCGGGTCCCAGTTGACCAGGCGCTGGCCGCGGTAGATCAGGCCCTGCTCGTGCCAGCGCACGAACGCCTCGATCACCGCCGCCGACGGCTGCGGGTCCATGGTGAAGGTGCTGCGCGACCAGTCGGCCGAGGTGCCGAGGCGGCGCATCTGCCGCTCGATCACGTCGCCGGAGTGCCGCTTCCACTCCCAGACCTTGGCGATGAAGCCGTCGCGGCCGAGCGAGTCGCGGCTCTCGCCGTTGCCTTCCAGCGCCAGGTTGCGGCTGACCACCATCTCGGTGGCGATGCCGGCGTGGTCGGTGCCGACCTGCCACAGGGTGTCGTAGCCGCGCATGCGGTGGTAGCGCACCAGCGCGTCCATCAGCGTCTGCTGGAACGCGTGGCCCATGTGCAGGGTGCCGGTGACGTTCGGCGGCGGCAGCAGGATGGCGTACGGCTCGCCCCGGCCGGACGGCTTGAAATACCCGGCGGCCTCCCATTCGGCATACAGGCGCGATTCGAAGGACTTGGGGTCGTAGCTGGAGGCGAGGGTGGTCATGGGGGTGGGATTGGGGATTCGGGATTGGGGATTCGCAAGAGCGGGGCTTCGGGGAGAGCGGGACTTTTCGCGAATCCCCAATCTCCAATCCCGAATCCCGGCTGTTGCTACATGTCGTGCTTGTTCACGTCCAGGCCGAGCGCCTTGTACTGTTTCCAGCGTTCGCGCAGCGGCTCGCGCGCGGCCGGGTCGGCCGGCACCACCTCCAGCACGCGCTCGCAGGCGCCCAGATAGGCGTCGTCGCGCAGGTTGATCACCAGCGGGCGCGAGGGCGCGTCGAAGTCCGGCAGCGCGATCAGCACCGGGGTCAGCTCGTCCTCGTCGTCGGTGCCGGCGATCTGGTGCGGGATGTAGGCGTCCTCGTCGAACGACCAGAGCAGCTCGTCCAGCGCCTCGGCCTGCTCGGCGTCGCGAGCCAGGATCAGCGTCCACAGGTTGGCGTCGTAGGCCTTGCGCGCCAGCTCGCAGACCAGCCGCAGCGGTTGGTCGAGGAAACGCGGCTTGGCGATCAGGTAGAAGTCGGCGCGGGGCATGCGGGCAGGGAACCGGGAATGGGGAATCGGGAATGGGCAAAGCAGGTCGCGGCGATTGGGCCGATGGCGGACAGGTCGGGCAGGGTGCTTTTCACCATTCCCTCTTCCCGATGCTCAATTCCCGGCCGCGCCGGCAGCGGCGCGGTCCAGCAGCCACTGCGTCAGCAGCCCGACCGGCCGGCCGGTGGCCATGCCGCGCTTGCCTTCGTCGCTGGCCACGCCGGCGATGTCCAGGTGCGCCCAGCGCTGGCCTTCGGCGAAGCGCGACAGGAAGCAGCCGGCGGTGATCGCGCCGGCCCAGCGGCCGCCGATGTTGTAGACGTCGGCGAAGGTCGAATCGAGCATGCCCTGGTATTCGTCCCACAGCGGCAGGCGCCAGGCGCGGTCGAACACGTACTCGCCGGCGGCCAGCAGTTCGTTGGCCAGGTCGTCGTGCTTGCTCATCAGGCCGGCGGTCTGGTGGCCGAGCGCGACCATGCAGGCGCCGGTGAGGGTGGCGACGTCGACCAGCGCCTCCGGGTTGAAGCGCTCGGCGTAGGTCAGCGCGTCGCACAGGATCAGGCGGCCTTCGGCGTCGGTGTTGCCGACCTCGATGGTCTTGCCGGACATGCTGGTGATCACGTCGGACGGGCGGTAGGCGTCGCCGTCGATCGCGTTCTCCACCGCCGGCACCACCACCACCAGGTTGACCGGCAGCGCGGCCTTGACCGTGGCGACGAAGGTGCCGATGACGTTGGCGCCGCCGCACATGTCGTACTTCATCTCCTCGATGCCGCCCTGGGTCTTCAGGTTGACGCCGCCGGTATCGAAGGTGATGCCCTTGCCGACCAGCACGTAGGGCCGGGCGTCGCCGCCGCCGTTCCACTTCAGCACCACCAGCCTGGGCCGGTTGGCCGAGCCGCGCGCCACCGACAGCAGCGAGCCCATGCCGAGCGCCTCCATCTGCTGCTCGTCGAGGATCTCGGCCTCGGCGCCGGCATGGGCGGCGGCGAACTGGCGCGCCTGCTCGGCGAGGTAGGCCGGGTTGCAGATGTTCGGCGGCAGGTTGCCGAGTTCGCGGGCGTACTCGACGCCGGCGGCGATCGCCACGCCGTGGGCCAGCGCGGCGGCATCGCTGCCGCTGACGGCGATCCCGGCCAGGCTGCGCTCCTCGGCCTTCTTCTTGCCGAGCGTGGCGGTGTAGCGGTAGCCGGCATGGTCGGCGGCGACCACGGCCTGGCGGATGTTCCAGGCGGCGTCGCGGGCCTTGACCGGCAGCTCGCTCAGGGTCAGCAGCAGCTTGCCGGAGGGGCCGGCCTTGAGCGCGCGGACCGCGTCGCCGACCGCCTTGAGGTACTGCGGCACGCCGAACTTGGCCGGTTCGCCCAGCCCGACCACCAGCACGCGCGGCGCCTTCACCCCCGGCAGATCGTGCAGCAGGGCGGTGGCGCCGGTCTTGCCGGCCACGTCGCCGCGCGCGAGCAGCGCCGAGATCCGGCCGCCGCTGGCGGCGTCGAGCGCCTGGGCGGAGGGCGAAAGGGTCTTGTCGGCGAAGGCTCCGACCACGATGCAGTCGAATTCGGCGCTTGCCGGCGCGTCTTGGTTCAGGGTGAATTGCAGGGCCATTGATCAGATTCCATTGCCGAATACGTACAATCGCGGACCGTTTACGCCGGCTGGACTAGGCTGGCGGCGCCGCGAACGAATCCGAGAGTTTACCAAGCCCCCCTTTACTTATGCCGAAGCTCGACCGTTACCTGCTGAGCGATTTCACCCAGAGCTTCTTCGCGACCCTGATCGTGCTGTTGGTGGTGAGCGTGGGCGGTGTCCTGGTGGACATCCTCGGCAACATCGCCGATGGCCGCATCCCCGCCCGGCTGCTGCTGTCGCAGCTGGGGCTGCAGTTCGTGGCCTACCTGCCGCTGATCCTGCCGCTGGCGCTGATGCTGGGCCTGCTGCTGTCGCTGGCGCGCCTGTACCGGGATTCGGAAATGGCGGTGATCACCGCCATCGGGGTCGGGCCCAGGCGCCTGCTGCGGCCGATCCTGCTGCTGGCGGTGCCGGTGGTGGCGCTGATCGGGGCCTGCTCGCTGTGGCTGGGCCCGCTGGCCAGCGCCACCGCGGAGAAGATGCTCGAGGACGCCAACCGCAGCGTGGTGGTGGCCGGCCTGGAGGCGGGCCGCTTCACCCCGCTGTCCGGCGGCGGCATCGTCTACCTGTCCACGGTCTCGGCCGACGGCACCCAGCTCGGCAAGGTGTTCATGCAGCGGCAGAAGGACGATCGCCTGGACGTGGTCACCGCCGAGCGCGGGGCGATGTTCTTCGAGGGCAAGGCCGACCGCTACCTGCGCCTGGAGGACGGCCACCGCATCGAAGGGCCGGCCGCGGGCGACGGTCTGGACTACCGGCTGATGAAGTTCGCCCGCAACGAGGTGGCCCTGCCCGACCGCGCCCAGGTCCACGACGAGAACGATCCGGAGGTGATGTCGACCGCGAGCCTGCTCGGCGACGGGCGTCCCGCGGCCAAGGCCCAGTTGCACTGGCGGATCACCCCGCCGCTGCTGGCGCTGGCGTTCGCCCTGCTGACCCTGCCGCTGTCGCGCAGCGCGCCGCGCCAGCAGCGTTACGGCCGGATCATGCTGGCATTCGTGGCCTATCTGGCAGGTACCAATCTGATGATCGTGGGCACGCAATGGGTCGCCAACGGCAAGACGCCGGCGGCGCTGGGACTGTGGTGGCTGAGCCTGCCGCTGCTGGCGCTGGCGGTGTGGATGTATGCCCGCGACGGACGGCTGTCGCGTCCGCGGAGGCCGGCATGAGGCTGTTGCCGCGCCTGCACGACCTCTATATCGGCCGCGCCGTGCTGCTGACGGTGATGCTGACCTGGGCGGTGCTGCTGGGCCTGGACGTGGTCACCGCGTTTTCCAACGAGGCCAAGGACATCGGCCAGGGCAGCTACAGCTTCGGCCATGCCGTGGCCTACGTCGCCTACACCGTGCCGCGGCGCGCCTACACGCTGTTCCCGACCGCGGCGGTGATCGGCGCGCTGATGGGCCTGGGCCAGCTGGCGGCGACTTCCGAGCTGACCGCGCTGCGCGCGCTGGGCCTGTCGCGCAGGCGGCTGAGCGCCTCGGTGGCGGCGGCCATGGCATTGCTGACCCTGGGCATGGTGATCAGCGGCGAGACCCTGGGCCCGTGGGCGCAGAGCCAGGCCGACACGCTCAAGGCCAGCGCCCGCTACGAGAGCAACATGGCGATGGCGCGCTATTCCGGGCTGTGGGCGCGCGAGGGCGAGGTGTTCCTCAACGCGCAGAGCGGCGAGGAGAAGCTGCTGGACAACGGCGGCACCGCGCTGGAACTGCACGACGTGCGCCTGTACCAGCTGGATCCGGCCGGTCGCCTGCAGAGCCTGACCCATGCCGCCGCGGCCGAGCACCGCGACAACGGCTGGGTGCTGAGGAAGGTGCGGCGCGACAACTTCGCCGAGCGCTCGGTGCAGCGCGAGACGTTCGAGCAGTTGCCATGGCAGTCCAAGCTCGACCCGGCCGCACTCGCCGCCGGCCTGGCCAAGCCGCGCAACCTGTCCGCGCACGACCTGCAGCAGAGCATCGAGTACCGCCGCCGCAACGGCCTGGACGCGCGCGACTACGAGGACCAGTACTGGAGCCGCTGGTTCTACCCGCTCAACGTGCTGGCGCTGTGCCTGGCGGCGATCCCGTTCGCGTTCGGCTCGCTGCGCAGCGGCGGCATGGGCAAGCGCCTGTTCCTGGGCATCCTGTTCGCGCTCGGCTTCTGGCTGCTGCAGCTGTTCTTCGGGCGCATGGCCGGGGCGCTCAAGTTCGACTACCGCATCGCCTACGCGCTGCCGCCGATCGTGATGCTGGTGGCGTCGGGGATGCTGTTCCGGCGCCGGAGCAGCTAGGCACATCGGACCGGGTGCCGAGGCTTCGGCGAGGTTCCCTCTCCCGCCCGGAAGAGGGAAAGCGCGAAGCGCGATGCTTCGGGGCTTGTGCGGCCTGGCCGCACCCTCATGCGGCCCTTCGGGCCATCTTCT
>DNXT01000097.1 GCA_003505795.1 Lysobacteraceae bacterium
GCGCAGTCCGCCGGGCTGGCCGCCAGGCAGGTGTGGCAGGTCGACGCGCAGGGCGATGCCGCGCGCCTGCTGACGCGCTCGGCCGGCGACGTCGGCGGCTTCGAGCTTTCGCGCGACGGCAGCCGCATCGCCTACCTGGCGACCGATCCGGAAAGCGCCGAGGCCAAGGCCGCGCGCGAGGCGAAGGACGACGCGGTGCAGGCCGGGCATCCGACCCGCTTCTCGCGCCTGTGGCTGCGCGACCTGCGCAGCGGCGAAACCCGCGCGCTGACCGCGCCGGGGCTGCAGGTGCACGACCTGGCGTGGTCGCCGGACGGCGTCCGGCTGGCGTTGCGCGTTTCCGACGGCACCACCCTCAACGACTACTGGTACCGCTCGCGCGTGGTGCTGGTGGATGCGGCCAGCGGCGCGCTCGGCGCGACCCTGGAACCGCGCGCCTCGGCGTTCCCGCTGCAGTGGTCGCCGGACGGCACCCGGCTGCTGTACGGCCATCTCGGCGAGCACGGCATGAGCGCCGAGCCCAGCGTGCACGAGATCGCCAGCGGCCGCCGCGTGGTGCTGGCCGGCGACTGGCCGGGCACGCTGTGGCTGGCGCGCTGGCAGGACGAGGCCACCCTGATCGGCCAGGGCCAGCGCGGCGTGCGCGGCGCCTTCCTGCGCCTGGACGCGGCAAGCGGGCGCTGGCGCGAACTGGCGCGGCCGCAGATCCCGTACCAGGCCTTCACCACCGCGCGCGGCGGCCGCAGCGCCTACCTCGGCCTCCGCGACGACCAGCCGGCCGAGGTATGGACCCTGGACCGCGGCCGGCTCGCCGCGCGCACCCTGACCAACCCGCAGGTCGCCGGCTGGAAGCACGGCAGGCTGCGCGAACTGGAATGGCGCTCGTCGATCGACGGCCGGCGCATCACCGGCCTGCTGGTGACCCCGCCGGACTGGCGCGGCGACACGCCGCTGCCGACGCTGGTGCAGGTCCACGGCGGCCCGGCGTGGGCGTGGTGGTCGGGCTGGCTCGGCTCCTGGCACGACTGGGCGCAGCTGCTGTCCACCCGCGGCTATGCCGTGTTCCTGCCCAATCCGCGCGGTTCCGAGGGCCAGGGCGCGGCCTTCGCCGAACTGGCCCGGCACGACTGGGGCGGGGCGGACTTCCAGGACATCCTCGATGGCGTCGACGTGCTGCAGGAGGAAGGCGTGATCGATCCGCAGCGCCTGGCGATCGGCGGCTGGAGCTATGGCGGCTACATGGCGGCGTGGGCGGCGACGCAGTCCCGGCGCTTCCGCACCGCCATCGTCGGCGCCGGGGTGATCGACATCGGCGCGATGGCGCTGACCACCGACACCCCCGACTACCTGCCCGGCTACTTCGGCGATCCCGTCGCCGAGCGCGCCGGCTACGACGCGCATTCGCCGATCCGCCATGCGGCCGACGTCAGCGTGCCGGTGCTGATCCTGCACGGCGAGCAGGACAAGCGCGTGCCGCTGTCGCAGGGCGAGATGTTCTACCGCGCCCTGAAGTTCAACGGCACGCCGGTGGAGATGGTGACCTACCCGCGCGGGCCGCACTGGCTGTTCGAGCGCGGGCACGGGCGCGACGTGCAGCAGCGCGTGCTCGACTGGCTGGACGCGCATCTGGCGGACGACCCGGCGCGCGGGCCCGAGCGCGGCGCCGCGCAATGATGGAGCGGCCCTGCCGGGCCTCCAGCCGCCCGCGATCCAGATGCGGATTTGGAATGAGGACCATGCGAAATCCGACTTTGCGTTATGGATCGCAGCGCAGCAAAATCCTCTCCGTCACCAGCCCTCCCTGATGACACACCCGAAGCCCCTGATCCCTCCCTCAGGGGCTTTTTTTCGTCCGCAGGAAAGTGGCCGACGGCAACGCACCGGCCGGAGCGGCTGGAGCATTTCCGGATCGAACGCCGGCACTCCGGCGAGCCCCCTCGCCCGCCTGCGGCAGACGGAAAGCGCGCAGCGCGAGCGTGAAGACGCGGCGAAGCCGCGGTGCCTTTGGGCTCGTGCAGCTGGGCCGTGCCCTCATCCGGCCCTCCGGGCCACCTTCTCCCGCAGGCGGGAGAAGGACCTCGTCTCGGTTTGCGAAACTGCCGGGACCGGTTCGAACGGTGTCGGGGCTGCCGTTCCGGCGCCGGAGCAGCCCAGGCATCTCGTATCGAATGTCGAGGCTTCGACGAGTTCCCCTCTCCCGCTTGCGGGAGAGGGAAGCGCGCAGCGCGAGGGTGGGAGCACGGCGAAGCCGCGATGCCTCTGGGCGTGTACGGCTATGCCGTGCCCGCAGCCCTTCGGACCTTCCTTCTCCCGCAGGGGGGAGAAGGAAGTCGCCTGCGTTTGGTTTGTGCCAAAACTGCTCTAGAATCCCGGCCTGCCGGATCATCGCCATCACGCCCACCCCACGATCCGGCCCCTAGGACGCCCTCATGTCCATGTCGCCCAATGCAACCGCCTTGGTCGAACTGCTGATCCGCGAACGCAGCGCGCTGTCCCGTTTCCTCCGGCGCTACCTGGACCCGGCCAGTTCCGAGGACACGCTGCAGAACATGTACCTGAAGGCGCATGCCGTGCCCGGCGACCCGCCGATCGTCGACGCGCGCGGCTACCTCTACCGCATGGCCTACCACCATGCCCTCAACCGCAGCCAGGCCGAGGCGCGGGAGCGGCGCCTGCTGGCCGAGGCCGCCAGCCTGGCCGAGGCCAACGGCCAGGACCACGGCGACACCGCCCTCGCCCAGACCGAGCTGCGCGAGATCGAGCGCACCATCCTCGGACTGCCCGAACCGGTCCGCCGCGCGTTCGTGCTGAACCGCTACCTGGGCCTGTCCGAGCGCGAGATCGCCGTCCGCATGGGCATTTCCAAGAGCCTGGTGGGCAAGCACGTGCTGCGCGCCGCCCTGCTGATCCACCGCCGCCACGGCACCTGAGCGCATGCGTGGGCAGATCGCCCTCCGGAACTGTCTATGACAATAGCGTTGCTTCCCGACGGCCCGAACGGCTCCTGCCCATGAACCCGCCCACCCCCTCGCCGCGTCACGCCAGGCAAGCCCTGAAATGGATCGTCCGCCAGGGATCGGGCGACTTCGACGCGCGCGACCAGCGCCGGCTCG
>DNXT01000096.1 GCA_003505795.1 Lysobacteraceae bacterium
TTCCGATCGGCCGCGATCGCCGACGTGGTCGCGCAGGCCCATGGGCGCGTGCAGGTGACGGCCGGCGCCGGCATCACCCCCGACAACATCGCCGCGATCGCCCGCCGCACCGGCGCCGATGCGCTGCACGCCTCGGCCAAGGCGCTGCGGCACAGCGCGATGCGCCACGACAACCGCGCGCTGGTCGGCCTGGACGCCGACTGGCAGGCGACGGACGTGCGGATCGTGGCGGCGCTGCGTCGCGCGCTGGATGCGGCGCAGGTTCCCTAGGACATCTTCGTAGTAAACGTCGGCGCTTCGGCGAGGTCCCCTCTCCCGCTTGCAAGAGAGAGGGAAAGCGCCAAGCGCGAGGGTGAGGCGCAGCGAAGCCACGATGCATTTTGCGCGTGCGGCCTGGCCGCGCCCTCATCCGGCCCTTCGGGCCACCTTCTCCCGTCAGCGGGAGAAGGGAGAGTTGTCTCCGGTCGTGCCAGAACGTCGCCGCTCCGGCGAGGTCCCTCTCCCGCTTGCGGGAGAGGGAAAGCGCGCAGCGCGAGGGTGAGGGTGCGGCGAAGCCGCGTGCCTTTGGGCTTGTGCGGCCTGGCCGCGCCCTCATCCGGCCCTTCGGGCCACCTTCTCCCGCCAGCGGGAGAAGGGAGAGTTGTCTCCGGTCGTGCCAGAACGTCGCCGCTCCGGTGAGGTCCCCTCTCCCGCTTGCGGGAGAGGGAAAGCGCGCAGCGCGAGGGTGAGGGTGCGGCGAAGCCGCGATGCCTTTGGGCGTGTGCGGCCTGGCCGTGCCTCATCCGGCCCTTCGGGCACCTTCCCCGAAAGGGGGCCATGGTCCCGCCGGCGGGAGAAGGAGTCGTTTCCGTCGCGGATCGCGCCGTGCACGTTTCAGTCGGACGCGTCGGGCGCGTGCGCCACGCCCGGGATCGTCAGCCGGTACACCAGCACGCGGCTGTCGTTGTCGAACGGCGAATCGCAATTCTCGCCCCGCATCACGCAATGGCGGGCGATGAAGTCGTTGTCGTTGCCGACGATCAGCAGCCAGTCGTCCGGATGCGACGGATCCAGCGCCGGCAGCAGGTCCATCGCTTCCCATTTCTCCGACAACAGGTCCGGGTCGTTGTCTTCGCCGCCACTCAGGTGCAGGCCGAAGCGCGCCAGCTGCGCCGGGTCGAGCAGGTTCAGCAGCTCGGTCCAGCGCGCCGGCGCGATGCCGGGCTTGAGCGCGCTGCCGGCCGGATCGGCCAGCAGCGACGCGGTGCCGGCCTCATACTCGCTGCCGGCCAGGTTGCTGGCCCCGGCGGTATCGACCAGCAGGACGCTCTTGAACACCGGCCGATCGCGCTTGCCGGTGCCCAGGCCGTTGCCGTCGCGGGCCAGCAGCAGGAAACGGTGGTCGTCCAGCGCGCGCAGCTCGCTCTGCGCGGCGGTGCGGTCGGGCGCGGCGCCGTCGCCCTTGGCGGCATAGGCCGGCAGCTGCACCACGTAGTGGCCGATCGGCTGCCTGGGCAGCGGCTCGGCCGAGACGTCGTAGACCAATACGCGGGTGGCGGTGCGGCCGGAGGCCTCGCCCTTGGCCGAGTCCTGCAGCAGCGCGCTCTGCAGCGCGACGAACAGGCGCGTGCCGTCCGGCGACAGCGCCATGCCTTCCACGCCCTGGTTGTTGCGCCGGCCCGTATCCGGCGGCGCCAGCGAGCCGAACGCGGGCTTGCCGCCGCGCATCGGCACGACCGCCGGCGGCGGCACCAGCACCCCGGCCAGGCGGCCGTCCGGAACGAAGTAGTAGACGTAGGCGGCGTATTCGTCGCCGATGTAGAAATGGCCGTCGGCGCTGAACTGCAGCGACTCGGCGTCCAGCGACACCTTGCCCGCGCCGACGCCGGTCTTCGGCGAGGGCAGCGCGATGCCGTGCTGCTCGACCACGCCGTCGCCGGGATCGGCGCCGGTGAACGGGCGGCCATCGAAGTCGCGCAGCACGATGCCGCCGTCGACACGCAGCGATATGCGCCCGGCGGCGGCCGCCGAGTCGCCGGCATCGTCCGTGCGTGGCGAGAAATCGATGTGCAGGCGCTCCAGCCGCGCCGGATAGTCGTAGAACAGGCCCGCTTGCGGATCGTTGCGGCCGCGGTCGGGCAGGGTCCACAGCACGCCCTGGTAGCGGCCGTCGCCGGTCCTGCGCCAACTGCCGCGCCCCATCGCCAGCGACGAGAACGAACCGAGCGTGTCGCCGAGGAAATCGACCGTCGCCGCCGGCAGGCGGCCGGCGGCGACCAGTCCATGGTCGATATAGCGCTGCCCGGCCATTTCCACCTGGCGTGGCGGCGCGTCGTCGGCCAGGTGCGGCGTGGTGAACTGCGCCGCGCCCAGCGCGGCGGCCAGCAATGCGGCAGGGAACAAGACGGACATGCGCAGGCCTTGGTCGACTCGGGATTGGCGGTCCGGAAACTACCGGCTCGGGTAATGCCGGCTCAGAATCGCACGTCCAGCGACGCGAACGCCTGCCGCGGCGCGGAGGCGTGGAACACGTAGAGCGTGCCGCTCGGGTCGCTCGGCGCGAACACGCTCGAGTCCAGGTTGCTGGCGTGGCGCTTGTCGGTCAGGTTGGCGACGTTGACCGACAGGCGCACGTCCTGCAGTCCGCCGAGCCTGCCGAAGTCGTAGCCGCCGCCGGCGTCGAACACGGTGAAGCCGCCCAAGCCCTGGTCGTTGCTGTAGGTGTAGTAGCGCTTGCTGGTGTACTTGCCGCGCAGGTCGAGGAACCAGGCGCCGTCGTGCCATTGCAGCTCGCTGGCGAACAGCTGCTTCGGCGTGTCGGTCTGGGTCTTGCCCTTGGTCGGTACGGTGACGCCGCCCTGCACGTAGTCCGAGGCGTAGGTCGAGTGGTTGAACGAGGCCGAGTTGTACCAGCTGAAATGCTCGTTCGGGGTCCACAGCACGCTCAGCTCGGCGCCGCGGCTGTCCACGCCGCCGACGTTGTAGAAGCGGTTGCCGCAGGCCGGCCCCACCGGCTGCCGCGAGTCGCAGGGGTTGTACTGCAGCAGGCGGTTGTCGAAGCGCACCGAGTAGGCCGCCAGCGACATCTGCAGTGCCTGGCCGACCCAGCGGTAGCCCAGCTCGAAGGTGCGCGACTGCTCGGGCTCCAGCGCGGCCTGGCTGTCCCAGGTGGCCTGGCTGACCGCCTGCGGGCCGAGCTTGAAGCCGCCCTGGAACATGGCGATGTTCTTGGCGAAGCTGGCGAACAGCTCCTGGCGCTCGTCCAGCTGGTAATGCACGCCGGCGCTGGGCAGGAACGACTTCTTCGCCGCCAGCGTGCCGGTGGCGAACTGGTTGTTGGAGTCCGGCGCGATCGGCGCCTTGGCCACGCCCGGCAGCGCCTGCGCGTCCGCGCGGGCGTCGAGGTGGCGGAAGCCGCCCTCCAGGGTCAGGCGCTCGTCCAGCAGGCGCAGCGTGTCCTGGACGAAGGCGACCTTGGTCTCCCACTTGGTCCGCTGCGCGAACACGCCCACGTCCGGCTGGGTGTGGGTGACGCCGCTGAGGTCGCGCGGACCGTCCACCGCGCTCTGGTAGCGCGAGGCGCTGCTGGTGTTGCGCTCGTACCAGGCGCCGGCCTGCAGGTGGTGGTTGCCGACGTCCCAGTCGAAGCCGAGCGTGAATCCGCTGCGGTCGATGGTGTACAGGGTGTTGCGGAAGATGATCGGCAGCTGCTCCGGCGTGCCCGGGTGCGACCACGCGCCGCTGTTCCAGTTGTGGCCTTCGCCGGCGTCGGTGTGCCTGTAGGCCAGCGCGTGCAGGCTGAAGCCGTCGGCCGGGAAGAAGTCGCCGGACAGGTAGTACAGGTCGTCGTCGCGCAGGATCTGCCCGGCGGTGAAGCCGCCGTCGGCGTCCAGCGCGGCGTCGCCGCCGTCGCACCGCGCGGCGTCGAAGGTGCTCTTGTTGCAGTAGGCCTTGGCCACGGCCTTGTCCCAGTCTGGGGCGTAGCCGCCCCAGTCCCAGCCCAGCCCGCGCCGCATCTGGTCCTTGGACAGGTAGAAGTAGTCGGCCTGCGAGGTGCGCGAGGTGTCGACGAAGCCGGTGATGCGGCCGTTGCCGAAGTCGTACACCGCCTTGCCGTTGAACTGGCGCGTGGTCGACTCGCCGTAGGCGCTCTGGTCGTTCCACAGGTCCGACTCGGCGTTCATGCCCGACAGGTACATCGAGAAGCCGTGGTGCTCGCCGCTGTCGAAGCGGGCGAAGGTACGGCGGTTGCCGTCGCTGCCGAAGCTCTGCACCACGCGGCCGCCCATGGCCTTGTCCGGCGCGCTGGAGGTGTAGCTGATGGTGCCGCCGAGGTTGCTGGTGGACGGCGTGGACAGGTTGCCGATGCCCTCGGCCAGCTCGGCCATGCCGAGGTTCTCGGAGATCAGCGCGCGGTTGACGGTCAGGCCGTTGTAGTTGTTGTAGGCGCTGTCGCCCAGCGGCACGCCGTCCAGCGTGTAGCCCAGCTTGGTGCCGCTGAAGCCGCGCAGGCTCAGCGTCATCGACTGCTCGTTGGCGCCCAGCGCATCCGCCGACTGCGCGTTGACCCCGGGCAGCACGTTGAGCAGCTTCTGCAGGCTGGCGCCGGGCGGCAGCACCGGCTGGTTCTTCGGAGTGACGCGCTGCACCTGGCGCGCCTCGCCGCTGCCGATCACCGAGACGGCGTCCAGCTCGGTGGCGGCCGCGCGCGGATCGGTGTCGTCCGCATATGCGGAAGGAACCAAGGCCAGGGCGGTGGCCAGGGTGAGCAGGGTTCTTTTCATCGGGATCGGCGCCAGTCATGGGACGCGCCGGCCGCCGCGCGGCCCTCACGTCCGGATTCGTGAAGGAAAGCGGACGAGGCGCGGGCGGACCCGGGGTCGAGGGCGGCGGTCCTGCGGACGTCATCGTCGCGTCAAGAGCTTTTCACGCGCAGATGACAGAACCGTGTCGGGCACCGCGGCCACGGCACCCGGCGACGCCTCCGCCGTTGCGGCGGAGGCGCGCGAAAACGACGCTTACCCGCGTCGGCCGAGCAGGCTGTTGCGGCGGCCGTAGGCGAGGTAGGCGATCACGCCGAGCACGTTCCAGGCGCAGAACCACAGCTGGGTCCTGGTCGGCAGGCTCCAGAACAGGTACAGGCAGCCGAGGATCGCGACCGGGCCGACGATCCACGCCAGCGGCGTGCGGAAGGTGCGCACGCGGTTCGGCTCGCGCCTGCGCAGCACCAGCAGGCAGGCGGCCACCGCGGTGAACGCGGCCAGGGTGCCGGCGTTGGCCAGTGCGGCGATCTCGTCCAGGCGCGCCACCCCGGCCAGCGCCGCGACCAGGATCGCGGTGAACGCAGTGGTGGCGATCGGCGTGCCGGTGCGCTTGTTGACGGTCGACAGCCCGCGCGGCAGCAGGCCGTCGCGCGACATCACGAAGAAGATCCGGCTCTGCCCGTACAGGAACGCCAGCAGCACGGTCGGCAACGCGATCACCGCCGCCGCGCCGATCACCTTGGCCGCGCCGCCCTGGCCCAGCTCGCGCAGGATCAGCGCCAGCGGCTCGGCGCTCTGGCCGAACACGGTGTAGCTCATCGCGCCGACCGCGGCCAGCGCCACCAGCACGTAGATCAGGGTGCAGCCGACCATCGAGCCGACGATGCCGATCGCCAGGTCGCGCTCGGGCTTCTTGGTTTCCTCGGCCGCGGTGGAGATCGCATCGAAGCCGTAGAAGGCGAAGAAGATGATCGCCGCCGCCGCCATCACGCCGCGCTCGACGCCGTCGGCGCCCATCGACTTGGCGAGGCCGTACGGCATGAACGGCTGCATGTGCGAGGTCTCGAAGTGCGGCAGCGCGATCACCACGAACACGGTCAGGGCGATGATCTTGATCACCACCAGGAACGCGTTGAGGGTGGCGCTCTCCTTGGTGCCGGCCATCAGCAGGCCGGCGACGACGAAGGTGATCAGCACCGCCGGCAGGTTGACGATGCCGCCGGCGTGCGGGCCGGCGGCCAGCGCCGTCGGCACGTCCACGCCCAGGCCGTGCAGGAAGCCGACCGCGTAGCCGGACCAGCCGACCGCCACGGTGCTGACCACCAGCGAGTACTCCAGGATCAGGCTCCAGCCGACGATCCAGGCGATGGTCTCGCCCAGCGCCGCGTAGCTGTAGGTGTAGGCGCTGCCGGCGGCCGGCATCATCGTCGCCATTTCCGCGTAGGCCAGCGCCGCGCAGGCGCAGACGATGCCGGCGGCGGCAAACGACAGCAGCACCGCCGGCCCGGCCAGGTTGGCGCCGACGCCGATCAGGGTGTAGATGCCGGTGCCGACGATCGCGCCGATGCCCAGCGCGATCAGGTGCGGCCAGCTCAGGGTGGGGACCAGTCGCCGGCCGGCTTCGTGCACGGTGACCTGATCGATGGATTTGCGCCTGAGCCAGGACTGCATTCGGACCTCGGAGAGCTGCGACGGGAACAAGCCTGCGAGTGTCGCCGAATGCGGTGCAGCAATGCCATCTGCCGATCGGCACGGGTGCGCCGGCCCGATGCGGGCCGGCGCGGCCGGTCAGCGGCCGATCGAGGCGTGGTGCGGCGGCCGCATCCGCCGGTACAGGTAGTGCACGCCCCAGGCCAGCAACAGTCCCAGCGCGCCGCCGCAGACGTGCGACCAGTCCAGCGTCCGCGGCGCCAGCCCGCCGGCGTCGTGCGCGCCGAGGTTGAGCCAGGCCAGCGCCAGAGCGGTCGCCGCCAGGCCCAGCCAGAACCACGCCCGGCTGGCGCCTATCGCATAGAACAGGAACGGCAGCCCCAGCCCGACCAGGAAATGCACCGGGAAGAAGTACGCGCTGCCGTAGGGGCGCACCAGGAACCAGACGATCGCCGCGAACACGGCGACGAAGGCGAAGAACGCCAGCGCGAGCGAACGGGTGCGGTTTGCCGATGAAGTCATGCAGAGGATCCTTCTGACCAGGCTTCAGGCTAATCGCCGGCAGGTCGTCGATCGGTCAACGCGGCAGGGGCCGTGCTCACTGCCGCGATACATGCGGCACCGGCGCAGGTGCCTGTCGGCCGGCGATCCGATCGGCGTACCTCGGTCCGGTGCGGCATAGCCGCCACCGACCCGCACATCGATCGCGCGGCGTGCGCACGCTCTCGTGCCAAGCGCCGGAACGGCCCGGCGCCTGTCGCCGCCGCTCAGGACCTCGGTGCGTTCAGCATCGCGCACATCGACTTCATCACCGCCTTCTTCGGCGAGAGCTGGCCGCCGGCGATGTTGAAGGTGGCATCGACCTTGACGTTGCCGTTCGGCTTGCCCAGCACCAGCACCCGCAACGGCGCCACCGAGGTGCCGCCTTCGCCGCCCTTGACCGGGTTGTTGGCGCGGATGTAGCCGCGCTCCTTGCTCTGGTCGATGATCTGCAGGCCGTCGGCCTCGATCGCGGCGGCGACCTTGTCGAACACCACGTCGTAGCTCAGCCCGGTGTGCTCCACCGACGACTTGAAGGTCTTGCCCGCGGAGAACGAACCCCCGACGGTGAAATTGCTTTCGCACTCGCCGGCCTGTTCCTGGGCCAGCAGCGGAGCGGAAGCGGCCAGCAGCGCGGCCGCCAGCAGATAGCGGTTGATCATGTGAAGTCCCTTTGAACTAGGCGTCCTGGAGAAGAAAAGATCCCCGCGGGCACGGACTCCCCAGCAACCTCCGTGTCCACCCCGGCAGTATAAGCAGCGACGCGCCGGAACGGTTCGTCGCGTCCGGCCGTCCGTGCCGGTCAGCCGCTGGCGCCGAGCTTGATCCCGAAGCCGATCAGGAACGCCCCGGCCGCGCCCCGCAGCCAGCGCCCCGCGCGCGGATGCTGGGCGATGCGCCGGGTCAGCGCGTGGCCGAGCGCGATCAGCAGCGAGCAGTACAGCACGCCGAGCAGGGCGATCAGCGCGGCCATCGTCGCGAACGTGGCCAGCCCGCGATGGGTGGCAGGGTCGACGAACAGCGGGAAGAACGCCATGTAGAACACCACGGCCTTGGGGTTGAGCAGGGTGATCAGCAGCCCCTGGCGGAAATAGCGGCCGGGGGTGAGGGCGATCAGCGTCGACCGGGAAGCGTCCTGCGCGCGCAGCAGCTGGATGCCGATCCACACCAGGTAGGCCGCGCCGAGGTACTGCACGGCGTGGAACAGCAGCGGGTTGGCCTTGAGCAGCGCGGCGACGCCGGCCACCGCCAGCCACATCAATACCTGGTCGCCAAGCAGCAGGCCGGCCAGTGCGGTGTAGCCGCCCCGCACGCCGCTGCGCGCGGTGGCGGTGAGCAGGGTGAACGTGCCCGGGCCCGGCAGCGCCAGGAACACCAGCACGGCGACCACGAAGGTCCACGGATCATGGATGCCCATCCACGGCATGGCGCAGGCTGCCCGGCAAAAACCGCATGGTAAGCCGATACCGGCGGCTCAGTCGGCGGCGACGGGCGCCGGCGCCGCGGGCAGGGCGCCGAAGCGCTGCAGCAGGAAGCCGTGCAGCTGGCGGATCGCCGGCGAGAACTGCTTGCGGTGCGGACAGACCAGGTGCAGCGGCGCCTCCTCGCCATGCCCGGCGAACAGCGTCTGCAGGCGCCCGGCCTGGACATCGCCGCACACGTCCAGCCACGACTTGTAGGCGATGCCTTCGCCGGCCACCGCCCAGCGCCGCACCACGTCGGCGTCGTCGCACAGCATCGCCGCGCGCACCGCCACGGTCTGGCGGCGGCCCTCGACCGTGAAGTTCCAGCGCTCGTACGCGCGCCCGCCCAGCATGTAGCTCAGGCACGCATGCTCGCGCAGCGCTTCCAGCGCCTCCGGCCGGCCATGCCGCTGCAGGTAGGCCGGAGCGGCGACCAGCACCCGGCGGTTGTGCGGGACCAGCGGCAGGGCCACGTAGCGGGCCTCGTCGAAATGGCCGAGCCGGATCGCGACGTCGACCGGGTCGCGGAACACGTCGGTGACCTGGTCGGACAGGTGCAGGCGCAGGCCCAGCCGCGGATGCAGGCGGCGGAACTCGGTCAGCCACGGCAGCAGCGTGTTGCGGCCCAGGTCCGAGGGCGCGGCCAGCTGCAGCTGGCCGTGCAGCTCGGCGTCGGCGCGCAGGCGTTCGCGGCCCTCGCGCAGCGCGTCCAGCACCTGCTGCGCGTACGGCAGGTACTGCTCGCCCTCGGCGGTCAGGCGCAGGCTGCGGGTGGAGCGCGCGAACAGGCGCAGGTCCAGCTCGCGCTCGAGCCGGGCGATCGCCGCGCTGACCTGGCCCGGCAGCAGGCCGACCTCGCGCGCCACCCGCGAGAAGCTGCCCAGCGCGGCGGTACGGACGAACAGGCCGAGGTCGTCGAACCGG
This sequence comes from Lysobacteraceae bacterium, assembly GCA_003505795.1. GTDB lineage: Bacteria > Pseudomonadota > Gammaproteobacteria > Xanthomonadales > Xanthomonadaceae > UBA8801. The sequence continues at coordinate 9,320 of DNXT01000096.1, forward strand.
ATCATTTTCACTCCAGCAGAGAAAGTGCTGGTGCATTTTGCGGCTTTCCGGGAGGACCAAGGAAGCCGAACATGGTCCGGTCCCTCCTTCTACCGGAATGCCCATGAAAGCCATCGCCTACACCCAGCACGGCCTGCCGATCGACGATCCACACGCGCTGGTCGAGATCGCGCTGCCGATCCCCGAGCCGGGCCCGCGCGACCTGCGGGTCAAGGTCCACGCGGTCTCGGTCAACCCGGTCGACACCAAGGTGCGCCGCAACGCCGCCACCGAACAGCCGCGCGTGCTCGGCTGGGACGCGGTCGGCACGGTCGATGCGGTCGGCGCCGGCGTCACCCTGTTCAAGCCCGGCGACGCGGTCTACTACGCCGGCTCGATCGCCCGGCCCGGCAGCAACGCCGAGTACCAGCTGGTGGACGAGCGCATCGTCGGACACAAGCCGCGCACGCTCGACGACGCGGCCGCCGCGGCGTTGCCGCTGACCGCGATCACCGCCTGGGAGCTG
>DNXT01000093.1 GCA_003505795.1 Lysobacteraceae bacterium
CCGCGCGACGCGCAGGCCGAACATGCGGCCTGGCTGCACCGCTACGGCTGGGACCGCGGCGCGCCGCCGGCGCTGGCCGACCCGGTCACGCGCATCCGCAAGGTCGAGTTCGCCGATGCGCGCGACCTGAAGCAATGGATGTGGAAGGCCACCGACGGCATCGCCGGGACCACCTGGCCGGGGGTCTACAACCGCTCGCGCCTGCCCGGCCGCGACGACTATTTCCAGCTGCCGGACTGGAACGTCTACGTCGAGGGCGGCAAGGCGCTGGACCTGGCGCTGCCCGACGAGCCGTTCAACCGCATCGAGATCCGCGGCGCGGCCTTCGGCCAGGCGAGCTGGAGCGACGGCGCGGCGGCCGCGCAGCCGCTGTTCGCGCGCGCGCAGGGCGTGGTGCGCAGCGTCGACCAGTTCGGCGAACGCCGCGGCGGCACGCTGCGCTTCGAGAACACCGAGCAGGAGACGCCGATCCAGGAGATCTGGGCCTACGACGTCGGCGCCGGCGCGGTGCCGGCCGGCACCGCCACGCTGGACTACCGCGTGCGCAGCGAGGTCGCGCCGGACTACGCCAACCTCGCCGCGCTGCGCGGCTACATCGACGGCCGCCATCCGCCCGGCGAGCGCGACACCGTGGTCGCGCTGCCGGCCAAGGCGCCGGCGCGCGTGCGCAGCGACCGGATCGACCCGGACGGGCACCGGCCGATCGTGCACGTGCTGGTGCCGTCCACGCTCGGCGACCCGCCGCCGGACCAGCCGCTGATGCGCAGCTGGGCCTACGGCTGGGAGAACATGCACGACGGCCTGGACGGCATCGCCATCGAGCTGCCGGCGCTGGACCTGCCAGCGGTGCGCGACGGGCTGATCCCGCTCAACCTCCGCGTCAAGGATCCAATCTGGCCGGCGCGCGACATGCTCGACGTGTCGGTGTCGGTCGCGCCGAAGCAGGCGCGCACGCTGTGGCTGGACCTGCGCGACCGCATCCTGACCGGCGACAGCCTGATGCTGTCGATCGCCTCGGCCGCGCCCGGCTTCGACCGGCGCGCGCTCGACGGGGCGCGGATCCGGCTGGTGTTCAAGCCGCGCGAGCAGGCCAGGGCCGAGCACGTCGCCGACCGCTTCAACCAGGTGCGCGACAACTGGGGCTTCCTGGTCGAGGAGCACACCACCTCGCAGCGCCAGCGCCTGTATGCGCGCCTGGCCGCCGACATCGGCGACCTGCTGCGGGTCGATCCGGAACATGCGCTCGGGCGCCAGTACTGGAACGACATCAGCTACGGCAACCAGTCGCCGCCGCCGGTGGCGCTGCCTGAGCCGCCGAAGGGCGTGCCGGCATGGGCGTTCTGGCAGCTGCAGGACCTCGCGGCGACGCGGCGCTACGTCAACTGGTGGATCGACCGGCGCCAGGTGGCCTACGGCGACTTCGGCGGCGGCATCTCCGACGATTCGGACCTGGTGCAGCAGTGGCCGGGCGTGGCGCTGATGGGCGTGGACCCGGACAAGCTCAACGCCTCGATGTGGGCGCTGTCCGACGCCAACTACCGCAACGGCATGTTCAGCGGCGGACTGTCCACGATCGAGACCGACGAGCTGCACAGCTACGAGGAGGGCATCAACCTCAACAGCGCGCTGCTGTACCTCAACTGGGGCGATCCGGCGCTGGTCGAGCGGGCGATGCTCACGGTCGAGGCACTCGGGGACATCGTCCAGACCAACCCGCGCGGCCACCTGCTGTTCGCCAGCAACTGGTTCGGCGGGCGCAAGGTCTACCGCGAGCCGAACTGGCAGTGGCAGAAGCCGTACTCGTTCCCGATCCTGCACCCGGCGCTGCTGCTCGGCGGCTACAACGCCGACCCGAACAGCCGCCGCCTCGTCGCCGGCCTGGCCGACGCCTACCTCGCCCATGCCTACACCGACGACAACGGCCAATGGGCGCTGCCGAACGAGATCGACTGGGCCACCGGCGCGGTCCGCGGCGGCAACCTGTGGCAGGGCAGCGGCGGCGCCGACACCCTGCACACGTTCTGGGCGGCATGGCGCTGGAGCGGCGATCCGCGCTACCTGAAGGTGTTCGACTACCGCGTCGCCGGCAGCGGGCCGAACGGCCTGTCCAACCTCAACGAGAATTTCCTCGACCTGCTCGGCAAGCGCGACAGCTGGGGTGCGCAGCTGGCCACCGATGCCGCCGCCGATGCCGCGCCGGACTTCGCGTACCACGTGGCCTGGGAGAACAGCGGCGACACGTCGTGGCTGGAGGCGCTGTACCGCGCCGAGACGCGCGCCAAGCTGCAGGACTTCTACATGATGACCGAGGGCCACTGGTGGTCGGACCGGGTCGAGTCGCCGACCGTGAACCTGCAGCGCGCGCGCCTGGGCGGCGTGGCGCTCAAGCGCAACCAGACCTATCCCGGCCACACCGTGAGCTGGCGCTTCGACGATCCGGACGGCGCGGTGCAGGTGGCGCTGCTGCTGCCGCGGCCGCGCGCGGACCGGTTCCGCGTAATCGCCTGGAACGCCAGCGGCAAGCCGCAGCGGGCGACGATGACCGGCTGGAACGTCGAGTCCGGCACCTGGCGGCTGCGCAGCGGCGCGCGCCGCGACGGCAGATCGGAAGAGCG
>DNXT01000170.1:0-2432 GCA_003505795.1 Lysobacteraceae bacterium
AGGCCGGGTGCGATGCCGCGTTGCCGTTCCTGCAGGCCGACGGCGGGGATGGCGAGGTCTCGCTGCTGCGGCTGGACCCGGCGCGGGTCTACCAGGTGGACTACCTGCTGGCCGAGGGCAACGAGCAGCCGCTGAGCCGCTGGGGCCACAGCATGCTGCGGCTGGTGATCTGCGCGCCGGGTCGCGCGCCCGGTCCGCAGTGCCGGATGGACCTGCAGTACCACCGGGTGGTCTCGTTCCGCGCCTTCGTCGGCGACCTGCAGATATCCAGCTGGCGGGGGCTCACCGGCTCGTATCCGTCGCGGCTGTTCCTGCTGCCGCTGGACCAGGTCGTGGACGAGTACACCAAGGTCGAGCTGCGCGCGCTGTCGTCGATCCCGCTGCGGCTGGACCGGCGGGAGATCGCGGCGTTGCTGGAGCGCGCGGCGCGGGTGCACTGGAACTACGACGGCCGCTACTACTTCGTCGGCAACAATTGCGCGGTGGAAACCTGGAAGCTGCTGCACGACGGCGTGCCGCGCCTTGCCGCGCTGCCGCTGTCGGGGATCACGCCGAACGGCCTGCAACGCCGCCTGCAGCGCAGCGGCGTGCTCGATGCCGGCGTGCCCGGCGAGCATGCGCAGGCGGTGCGGCAGGGCTACTACTTCGAGTCGGCGCAGGCGCACTACCAGGCGATGTTCGAGGTGGTGCGCGCGGCGCTGCCGATGCCGCAGCGCGGCCTGCAGGACTGGCTCGACAGCCCGGCGGCCGCACGGCGTGCGTGGATGGAACGGGCCGACCTGCGCGCCAGCGCGGCGCTGCTGTTGCTGGAGCAGGCGATCCAGCGGCGACTGGAGCAGCAGGTGCGCGAGACCGTCAAGCGACGCCTGCTGCGCGGGCGCGGCGATGCACGGCAGGCACGCGGCAACGTGCTCGGGCTGCTCGAGCAGGCCGGCGTGCTGGCACGCCCGGCGGGCGTGCTGGAGGACCTGGACGGCTACGGCATCCCGCAGCCGGCGGAGCAGGAGGTCGCGGCGCCGCGGGCACGGCAGCGCAGCGAGCGGATCCGCGGGGAATGGGCCGACCTGCGCCAACGCACCCGTTCGGCGCTGCCGGCGGCGCAGCGCGAGGCGCTGGCCCAGGTCGAGGACAACCTGGCCTTCATCGGCCGGCGCCTGCGCGCATTGAGTGCCGAGGAAGGCGTGACGCTGCCGCACGGGCCGTAGGACAGCAACAGCGATGGTGACAACGCAGGAGCGGATGCGCCGGTCAGTCGGCGCGGCCGCCGAACTCGCCGGTGGTGGTGTTGACCAGGATGCGCTCGCCGTTGGTGATGTACTCCGGCACCATGATCTCGATGCCGGTGCTGAGCTTGGCCGGCTTCGGCCGCTTGGTCGCGGTGCCGCCCTTCAGTTCCGGCGGGGTGTCGACCACTTCCAGGGTCACGTGCTGGGGCAGCTGCACCGCCACCGGCTGGTCGTCGATGACCTGCACGTACAGGCCGTTCAAGCCCTCGGTGATGTAGCCGGCGTCGTCGCCGACGACGTCGGCGTCGAGAGTGTACGGGGTGTAGTCCTCGTCGTCGAGGAACACGAACGCGTCGCCGTCCTTGTACGAGTAGGTGGCCTGGCGGCGCAGCAGCTCGACCTCGGTCAGGTTGTCGTCGGCGTCGAAGCTGGCGTCGAGCTTGTTGCCGCCGGGCACGCTGTACATGATGAAGCGGAAGCGCACGTTGCCGCCGCGGCCCTGCGGCGAGCTGCGCTCGATGTCGCGGATCTGGTAGACGCCGTTGTTGTACTCGACGACGTTGCCTTTCTTGATGTCGTTGGCTTTCATTTGAGCAGGGATTCGTGATTGGGGATTCGGGATTGGTGAAAAGCGGGGCGGGGCGCGGGAGCGGCTTCGCTGTTGCGAATCCCCAATCCCGAATCCCCAATCCCGGCTACTTGGCCGCCAGCCGCACCGCGCCGTCGAGCCGGATCGTTTCGCCGTTGAGGTAGCGGTTGCGCAGGATGAAGGCCACCGTCTCGGCGAACTCCTCCGGCCGGCCCAGCCGCGACGGGAACGGGATCGAGGCCGACAGCGCTTCCTGCACCGGCTCGGGCATGCCGTCGACCATCGGCGTCCAGAAGATGCCGGGGGCGACCGTCATCACCCGGATGCCGAAGCGCGACAGCTCGCGCGCCATCGGCAGGGTCATGCCGACCACGCCACCCTTGGAGGCGGAATAGGCGGCCTGGCCGATCTGGCCTTCGTAGGCGGCCACCGACGCGGTGTTGACGATCACGCCGCGCTCGCCGTCCTCGCCGGGTTGGTTGTGCTGGATCGCGTCGGCGGCGGCCTTGGCCACGTTGAAGCTGCCGACCAGGTTGACCAGCACCGTGTTGCGGAAGGTCGCCAGCGGCATGGGCGCGTCCTTGCCGAGCACGCGGCCGGCGCCGAGGATGCCGGCG
>DNXT01000170.1:2603-3077 GCA_003505795.1 Lysobacteraceae bacterium
CCGGCGCCGAGGATGCCGGCGCAGTTGACCGCGGCGTTGAGGCCGCCGAGGAACCGGCTTGCCGCCGCGACGTTGGCGAGCACCTGGTCCTCGTCGGTCACGTCGGTGCGGAAGTAGCGGGCGCCGTGTTCGCCGAGCTGCTCGATCGCCGCCGGCGCCTTGGAGTCGTCGACGTCGAACAGCGCCACCCTGCCGCCGTCGGCGACGATGCGCCGGGCGACCGCGAGGCCCAGGCCGGAAACGCCGCCGGTGACGATGGCGAGAACTGAGGATGGCTGCATGGTGTCCAGGTCCGTGGGGATCGGCCGGCGATTCTAGCCGAAAGCCCGGCGCGCGCCGCCGCGCCGGATGACGCGGTGCAGCGCGGCGGCCTCAGCCGGCCGGGCCGTCCAGGCGCCGGGCGAACTCGTCCGGCGGCAGCCCGGGCGCGAACAGGAAGCCCTGGCCGATCGGCACCCCGAGCTGCAGCAGGAA
>DNXT01000457.1 GCA_003505795.1 Lysobacteraceae bacterium
CTGCGCGGCGTGCAGGAGCTGCTCGGGCACTCGGACATCGCCACCACTCAGATCTACACGCACCTGGATTTCCAGCACCTGGCCAAGGTCTACGACGCGGCGCATCCGCGCGCCAGGCGCAAGCCCGGCGCGTCCTGAGGTGCATGTGGGAGCGACTTCAGTCCCGACAGGCTTCACCGATAAAGCCCGTCGGGACTGAGGTCCCTCCCACACACAGGAAGCCGGCCCAGCCGGGCGGCATCCGCTGGTTGAGCCGGTAGTGATGCCAGAAGCGCTCGGCGATCTGCGCCGTGCGCGCGTCGGCCTGCGCCTTCATCGCCGGGCTGCCGAGTTGCGCGGTGGTCTCGCCGAAGGTCGCCAGCCAGCGCCGGAACAGCTCCGCGTCCAGGCCGGGCAACGCGAGGTGGCGCGCCATCGACGCGCCGGCGAAACGACGCGTGCCGCGCAGCTGCGCCGACCAGAGGTCCAGCAGGTGCGACACGCATCCCAGTCCCGGACATGGCGTTGGAAGACCGGCCCCGGCAGCGGGTCCTGGCGCACCCGGGCGTAGAAGCCGTGCACCAGGCGCACCACCTCGTCCTCGGTGCAGCAGGCGGCGGATGGCGAAGGCGCGGTCGCTTGCGTATTCATGCGGGATCGGCGGAAGTTCCCGGCCATTGCCGCACCGGCCCGCCGCGGCGCGGCGCGGTTGCCGCAGCGCGCGGATCGGTCGCAGCCGCCGTGCTTGAACCGGTCGAGGCTGTCCCCACCTCTTGGGAAACCCCCGGAGGATGCATGGATCCCAGCCAGAACCCCAACGTTTTCCACGCCACCACCATCGTCTGCGTGCGCCGCGGCGAGCACGTGGCGATCGCCGGCGACGGCCAGGTGACCCTCGGCCACACGGTGATGAAGGGCAACGCGCGCAAGGTGCGCCGGCTCGGCCGCGACGGCCAGGTGCTGGCCGGTTTCGCCGGCGCCGCCGCCGATGCCTTCACCCTGTTCGAACTGTTCGAGGCCAAGCTCGAAAAGCACGGCCAGCTGACCCGCGCCGCGGTGGAGCTGGCCAAGGACTGGCGCACCGAGCGCCGCCTCGGCAAGCTCGAGGCGCTGCTGGCGGTGGCCGACAGCGAGACCTCGCTGGTCATCAGCGGCACCGGCGACGTGATCGAGCCGGAGGACGGGATCATCGCGATCGGTTCCGGCGGCTCCTACGCGCTGTCGGCCGCGCGCGCGCTGATGGCGCACACCGAACTGGACGCCAGGACCATCGCCAGCGAGGCGATCGGCATCGCCGGCGACATCTGCATCTACACCAATCGCAACGTGGTGGTCGAAGAGCTGTGAATGGGGAATCGGGAATGCGGAATCGCAACAGCGGTTCGCCGGCCCCCGATGCTCCTCGCTTTTTGCCATTCCCCATTCCCCATTCTCTATTCCCACTATGAGCGAAGCGAATAACTCCACCATGACCCCGCGCGAGATCGTGCAGGAGCTGGATCGCCACATCGTCGGCCAGCACGACGCCAAGCGCGCGGTCGCGATCGCGCTGCGCAACCGCTGGCGGCGCATGCAGCTGCCCGAGGAGCTGCGCAACGAGGTGATGCCCAAGAACATCCTGATGATCGGCCCGACCGGGGTCGGCAAGACCGAGATCGCGCGGCGCCTGGCGACGCTGGCCAACGCGCCTTTCGTCAAGGTGGAGGCGACGCGCTTCACCGAGGTCGGCTACGTCGGCAAGGACGTCGAGCAGATCATCCGCGACCTGGCCGACACCTCGGTCAAGCTGTACCGCGAGCAGGCCAAGGTGCGCGTGCGCACCCAGGCCGAGGAGCGCGCCGAGGACCGCATCCTCGACGCGCTGCTGCCCAGGCGCAGCGGCGGCATCGGCTTCGATCCGGAGGCGGCGCGCGGCGAGCCGTCGGCGCAGGACAACGAGACCCGCGTCAAGTTCCGGCGCATGCTGCGCAACGGCGAGCTGGACCAGCGCGAGATCGAGCTGGAGGTGGCGGTCAACGTCGGCATGGACATCATGACCCCGCCGGGCATGGAGGAAATGGGCCAGCAGCTGCGCCAGATGTTCTCCAACCTGGGCGGCGCCAAGTCGCAGACGCGCAAGCTGACGATCAAGGCCGCGCGGCCGCTGCTGATCGAGGAGGAGGCCGCCAAGCTGGTCAACGAGGACGACGTGCGCGCCGCGGCGATCGAGGCCTGCGAGCAGAACGGCATCGTCTTCATCGACGAGATCGACAAGGTCGCCAAGCGCGGCGAGAACGTGGGCGGCGGCGATGTCAGCCGCGAGGGCGTGCAGCGCGACCTGCTGCCGCTGGTGGAGGGCTCCAACGTCTCCACCAAGTACGGCACGGTCAAGACCGACCACATCCTGTTCATCGCCTCCGGCGCGTTCCACCTGGCCAAGCCCAGCGACCTGATCCCGGAGCTGCAGGGCCGCTTCCCGATCCGGGTCGAGCTGGGCGCGCTGAACAAGGACGATTTCGTGCGCATCCTGACCGAGCCGAAGGCGGCCTTGACCAAGCAGTACGAGGCGCTGCTGAAGACCGAAGGGGTGACGATCGGCTTCGGCGCCGACGCGATCGAGCGGCTGGCGGAAATCGCCTTCCTGGTCAACGAGCGCCAGGAGAACATCGGCGCGCGGCGGCTGCACACCGTGCTCGAACGCCTGCTCGATACGCTCAGCTACGAGGCGCCCGATCGCGGCGGCCAGCGCGTCGAGGTGGACCGCACCTACGTCGACGCCCATCTCGGCGAGCTGGTGCAGGACCCGGACCTGAGCCGCTACATCCTCTGATCCGCCGCGGCGCCCCGGCGGGTCGCCGCTCCCGCCGGGGTCCACCGATGCCGACGCGGCCGTGCCGGCGGCGGCGCTATGCTCGGCGCCGCCGCCTTGCCGTTCCAAGGAGATCCCCGTGAGCGAACCGCTGCACGTTCCCTGCCCGCATTGCGACGCGCTCAACCGGGTCCCGCCGGAGCGGCTGGGACAGGCGCCCGGCTGCGGCCGTTGCCACCGCCCGCTGTTCGCCGCGCAGCCGCTGGCGCTGGACGGCGCACGCTTCGAGCTGCACGCCGGCCGCGGCGACATCCCGCTGCTGGTCGACTTCTGGGCGCCGTGGTGCGGCCCGTGCAGGACGATGGCGCCGCACTTCGCCGCCGCCGCCCCCCAGCTGGAGCCGCGGCTGCGCCTGGCCAAGGTCGATACCGAGGCCGAGCCCGCGCTCGGCCGCCGTTTCGCGATCCGCAGCATCCCCACGCTGGTGCTGCTGCGGCAGGGCCGCGAACTGGCGCGGCAGGCCGGTTCGATGTCCGGCGCCGAGATCGTGCGCTGGGCGAGCGCGCACCTGCCCTGAGCGCCGCCGCGCGGCGGGGCCGCGGAATGATCTGGATCAGTGCGTCGGACTGACGCAGGCGCCTATCCTGGGCCATGGTCGCCGTGCGGCGGCGTCGACGGGACAGAGGATCCGGCCATGTGGGAACGCGTCAAGGCGGCATTGCGCTACTTCAACCAGGCCGTGCCGTTCCGGCTGGTGCCGGCGCTGGCCGCCACCGCGGTGCTGGTCGCGCTGCTGCTGATCCCGTGCCCGGACGGGCTCACGCCCAAGGCGTGGGGCCTGGTGGCGATCTTCCTGACCACCATCGTGGCGATCATCCTCAAGGTGATGCCGATCGGGGTGATGGCGCTGATGGCGATCGTGATCGTGTCGCTGTCGCAGGTGACCTCCACCTCGTCCAAGGGCGCGATCGCCGATGCGCTGGGCAGCTTCGCCAGCCCGCTGATCTGGCTGATCGTGGTCGCGATCCTGATCTCGCGCGGCTTGAAGAAGACCGGCCTGGGCAATCGCATCGGCCTGCTGTTCATCTCGCTGCTGGGCCGGCGCACGATCGGCATCGGCTACGGCCTGGCGGTGTGCGAGCTGGTGCTGGCGCCGTTCACCCCCAGCAACACCGCGCGCGGCGGCGGCATCGTGCATCCGATCATGAAGTCGATCGCCACCGCCTTCGACTCGGAGCCGGCCAAGGGCACCCAGGGCAAGATCGGCACCTACCTGTCGCTGGTCAACATGCATGCCAACACCATCACCTCGGGCATGTTCGTCACCGCCACCGCGCCCAACCCGCTGGTGGTGGACTACGTGGCGCGGGTCACCAACCAGAGCTTCCACCTGTCCTGGACCACCTGGGCGTTGTGCATGCTGCTGCCCGGCCTGGTCTGCCTGCTGCTGATGCCGCTGGCGATCTACCTGCTGTCGCCGCCGCAGACCAGGTCCACGCCCAACGCGATCGAGTACGCGCGCGGGGAGCTGGCGAAGATGGGCCCGCTGTCGCCGAAGGAGAAGGTGATGATGGGCACCTTCGGCCTGCTGCTGGTGCTGTGGGCGAACGTGCCGGCGATGATCCTCGGCCCGGCCTTCACCCTGGACCCGACGGTGGTGGCGTTCCTGGGGCTGTTCGCGCTGATCATCACCGGCACCATCGACTGGGACGACGTGCTGTCGGAGAAGAGCGCCTGGGACACGCTGATCTGGTTCGGCGCGCTGGTGATGATGGCCGAGCAGCTGAACAAGATCGGCGTGATCGGCTGGTTCTCCGACGCGCTGAAGAACGCCATCGTCGCCGCGGGACTGGGCTGGCAGGCGGCCGCGGCGCTGCTGGTGCTGCTGTTCGTGTTCTCGCACTACCTGTTCGCCAGCACCACCGCGCACATCAGCGCGATGATGCTGGCCTTCCTGAGCGTGGGCGTGCAGCTGGTGCCGGCCGCGTACACGGTGCCGTTCCTGCTGATGATGGCGGCCGGCTCGACCATCATGATGACGCTGACCCACTACGCCACCGGCACCTCGCCGATCATCTTCGGCAGCGGCTACGTCAGCCTGGGCACCTGGTGGCGGGTCGGCCTGGTGATGTGCGTGGCCGAGCTGCTGGTCTTCGCCGTGGTCGGCGGCGCGTGGTGGAAGCTGCTGGGATTCTGGTAGGCATCCCGTTCCTTGCGGGAGCGACTTCAGTCGCGACGGGGCTCTACCGTTTGAGTCCCCGCACGTGGATATGCCTGCTTTTGCACAGGGATCTGCGCGAAAGCCCCATCGCGACTGAAGTCGCTCCTACGAAAGGCGGGAAGGCCGCTACTTCATCAGCGGGTGGCGCAGGTTGGCGCTGTAGCGGTGCATCAGCTCCATGTGCAGCTGCGCATACGCGGCCTCGGTGAAGCTTTCGGCCATCGGCGAGCGGGCGGCCTCGCGCGCGGCCTGCGCCCTGGCCTGGTCGAGGTCCTCGCTGCGCGTGGCGAGGTCGGCCAGCACCGTGACCCGGTCCGGCTGCACCTCGGCGTAGCCGCCGGAAATGTAGATCTGCAGGGAAGCGCCCTGCGCGGGATGGATGTGCACCATGCCTTCGCGCAAGGTGGCCAGCAGCGGCAGGTGCCGGGCCATCACCCCGAAGCGGCCGGCGGCGCCCGGCAGGCTGACTTCGCGCACGTCGCCGCTCCACAGTTCATCGGTCAGGCTGACGACGCTCAGTTCCAGCGAGGCGGCGGTGGCGGCCACGGCGGCGGGCAGGGTTTGCAGTGTCTGTTCTGCCATCGTTCGCATGCATCCTTGGGGGAGAGGCCGAGCTTAGCCGTGGCGGCGTGCAGAATCCTTGATCGCGCTCAACGCGGCATGCTCAATCCTCGCCGATGTCCTCGTTCCAGACCTCGGGATTGGCGGCGATGTAGCCGCCCAGCAGGTCGATGCATTCCTGGCTGCGCAGGTCGACCACTTCCACGCCGTGCTCGCGCAGCCAGTCGATGCCGCCCCGGAAGGTCACCGATTCGCCGACCACCACGGTGCCGATGTTGAACTGGCGCACCAGCCCGCTGCAGTACCAGCACGGCGCCAGGGTGGTGACCATGATGGTGTCCCGGTAGCGGCGCTGGCGGCCGGCCTTGCGGAACGCGTCGGTCTCGCCGTGCACCGAGGGGTCGCCTTCCTGCACGCGGCGGTTGTGGCCGCAGCCGAGCAGGCGGCCGTCGTTGTGGTACAGCGCGGCGCCGATCGGGATTCCGCCTTCGGCCAGGCCCTGGCGGGCCTCGGCGATGGCGGTGTCGAGCAGGGCGCGGTAGTCGGGGGTGGCGAGCATGGGGGAGCAACCGTGGAAGGGGGCTTCATCTTGCGCAGGTGCGGTGCTGCTGTCATCCCCATGGGGTGTCACCGACGTCGGCCGCGCTCTCGCTCTCCTGTAGGAGCGACTTCAGTCGCGATGGGGCTTTCCCGAGGTATTGCTTCTTGGGAAGACTCCGCGCTGCAGTGGAATTGAGAAGCCCT
>DNXT01000455.1:0-369 GCA_003505795.1 Lysobacteraceae bacterium
CCCGGCGCTGCGGCAGGGGGCGCCGGCGCGATCACCGCACGGCTGCCGGCCGGGTCCGGCGGACTGGAACGGAACAGCCACCAGCCGGCGGCGGCGACCGCTACCGCCACCAGCACCCACGGCCAGCGCGATTGCCTGGATTGCATGTCGATTCGACCTTGCCGGTGAACACGCGGGGTATGACCCCGCCGCCGTCGCCGAGGTTCCCGCCGCCGCGGATGATGTCGATGGAAGTGTCTCCGCTACCCGCCCGGTCTTGCTCGTCCTGGCCGGTGTGCTTGCGGCGCCGTTCCAGGGCCTGTCAACGCTATTGGGACAGGCCCTAGGTCGAATCAACATTCAAGTCCGCTGGATATCGATGCCAGGCAA
>DNXT01000455.1:586-6313 GCA_003505795.1 Lysobacteraceae bacterium
GGATATCGATGCCAGGCAAGCCTCCCTTCCCCCGCTTGCGGGGGGAAGGTGCCCGCAGGGTGGATGGGGGCAACTTGCACGGAAGCGCTCGCCTGCCACGCCCCTCATCCGGCGCTGCGCGCCACCTTCTCCCGCAGGCGGGAGAAGGATTGTGAATGTCGATTCGCCCTAAGGCGCCGCGTCGACCTGCGCGCCGCGCCGCGCACCCAGCGACAGCAGCGCCATCATCGCCGCGAGCACCACGTAGGCGCCGGCCAGCTGCCAGCTGATCGTGCGCGCCAGCCCCTGCAGCTGCCACGGCAGGTAGATGCCGCCGCGCGGATCCACCGAGTGGATCAGTCCGAACAGGGTCAGGCCGGCGGCGACCAGCAGCAACGCCGAGGCGCGGCGCAGGCGCCCGTCGATCATCGCCACCACCGCGGCGATCCACAGCATCGCGGTGATGATGAAGCCGTTGCCGAGGGCGAAGATCACCGCCAGTTCCGGCAGGCCATGGCCGTCCAGCGTGGTGGTCAGCTCGGCCAGCCGCTCCGGCGCGATCCAGCCCGGCGCCTTGATCGCCAGCAGGTAGGCTACCGACGGCAGGAACCCCAGCACCATCGCGCCGGCATGCTGCTTCGGGGTGGCCTGGAACGCCTGGGTGGTGATGTCGATGGCCACGTACACGATGATCGGCGCCAGCACCGCCAGCGGCAGCCACTGCACCAGCCCGGAGATCACCCCGAGCATGCCGCCGATGCCGACGAACAGGCCGGTCAGCAGGGTGTAGCCGCTGCGCGCGCCCATGTGCTTGTAGGCCGGCTGGCCGATGTAGGGCGTGGTCTGGGCGACGCCGCCGCAAACGCCGGCCACCAGCGTGGCGAAGGCTTCGACCAGCAGGACGTCGCGGGTGCGGTAGTCGTCGCCGGCCGCACGCGCGCTCTCGCTGACGTTGATGCCGCCGACCACCATCAGCAGGCCGAACGGCAGCAGCAGCGGCAGGTACGGCACCGTGTCGCGCAGGCCGTCGACGAAGCCGAGGCCCGGCCACGGCAGCACCACCTGCGGCGGCGTCCATGCCGGCACCTGGAACCCCGGCGCGCCGAGCCCGGCCAGGCCGAGCCCGTAGTACAGCAGCGTGCCGAACACGAACGCGACCAGCACGCCCGGCAGCTTCACCGGCAGCCGGCCCTTGGCGATCAGCACGTACAGCAGCAGGCCGAGCGTGGCCAGGCCGGCGACCGGCGAGCGCAGTGTCTCCAGCAGCGGCAGCAGGCCCATCAGCACCAGCGCGATGCCGGCGATCGAACCAAGCAGCGCCGCGCGCGGCAGCGCCCGCGTCACCGCCTCGCCGAAGAACGACAGCACCAGCTTGAGCAGGCCCATCACCACCAGCGACGCCATGCCCAGCTTCCAGGTCGCCAGCGCCGCCGCCTGCGGGTCCAGGCCCTGCGCCTTGAACGCCACGAACGCCGGGCCGAGCACCAGCAGCGCCATGCCGATGCTGGTCGGCGCGTCCAGGCCCAGCGGCATCGCGGTGACGTCGTCGCGGCCGCTGCGCTCGGCCAGGCGCCGCGCCATCAGCGTGTACAGCAGGTTGCCGACCAGCACGCCGAACGCGGTGCCGGGGAACATGCGCCCGAACACCACCTCGGCCGGGAACTGGAACATCCCCACCAGCGCCATCGCGATGAAGCCGAGGATCGACAGGTTGTCGACCACCAGCCCGAAGAATCCGTTGAGGTCGCCGGCGACGAACCAGCGCGGACCGGCCGGCGGGGAAGCGGAAGAAGTGCTCATGCGGGGGTTCGGCGACGTGGGGAGCGCCGATGGTAGGGCCTGTGCGCGGCCGCGAACAGCGGCCGCGCGGGATACTGCGTGCCGTGCGGCGCCTTCCCGGCGAGCCGGTACGAAGACGACGACGCCTGCCTTCGTGGAGGGCGCTTCAGCGCCGGGACCTCAGCGCTCCCGGCCCAGGAGCGATGCGATGCAGCGGCGATCGTCGGCACTGCGCCATGCCCGCGCTCACAGCGCCAGGTGCAGGAACTGGTTGAAGTCGCTGGCGAGGTAGTCGGAAAACGCCGGGCCGTCGGCGAAACCGCGGCGCCGGTACAGCGCCAGCGCCGGCTCGAACGCCGGCCCGCTGCCGGTCTCCAGGCTGAGACGGTGCACGCCGCGCTCGCGCGCCACGCCGATGATGTGCTCCAGCAGGGCCGCGGCCGCGCCCTGGCGCAGATGGTCCGGATGGGTGCGCATCGACTTCAGCTCCGCGCCGCCGTCGGCCAGCATCTTCAACGCTCCGACCGCGGCGACGGCGGCGCCGCGCCAGGCGGTCCACACCGTCACTTGCGGCACCTGCAGGCCGGACAGGTCCAGCGCGAACACGCTGCCGGCAGGCGACTGCGCGTGCATCTGCCGCAGGTGGTAGGCCAGCAGCGCGCGCACCGCCTCGTCGCCGAGGTCGTCCTCGCGGATCAGCCAGGCGGCGGCGGTGTCGGTCGGCATGGGGCGGCAGGCTCAGGCGTATGCGCGGATCATCGCGCACGCCGCGGGCGTCCGCCAACGGATCGCGCCGTCCGACCGGCCAACCCGCGCGCGTGCCGGCCTCAGAACGACACCTCGACCGTCTGCCGCGACCACAGCACCGACTGGTGGCCGGTCGCCTGCTTCCACGCCAGCCGGATCGCCTCGATGTCGGCGCGGCGCTGCGGGCTGTCCTCGTGCAGGATCACCAGCACCTTGGTGGACAGCCGGTTGGGTTCGCCGGCGCCGCGGAACAGCCACTGCCCGTAGGCGTCGAACACGGTCAGGCCGTCGGGGAAACGCGAAGTCACTTCCTTGTCCAGGAACGCGCGCCACTGCGCGTCGCTGATCGGCTCGGCCTGCGGCCGGTCGGCCGGGCCGCTCTCCTCGCCCACGCCGAAGTACAGCTCGCTGCGCACCCAGCCCTGCGCCGCCGACGGCCGCGCCGCATCGCCCTGCATCGCCGCGGTGGCTTGCTGCGCGGGGGCGGTCGGAGCCAGCGTGGTGCAGGCGGAAAGCGCCAGGACGGCAGCGAGCAGGGAAACGCGCAGAAGGTTCATCGGGACTCCGTGCGCCTGCCTCATGAGCAGGCGTGATGTGGTGATGCCTTGGCGGCACGGAACGGCACTCGCGCGCCGCTTAACGGCCGGATAATATATCTCTCCATCCGGATGGATGTGGAATATTTTCATCCGTATCGATCACCCCACCCTGGCGATCGCCGCGCGGCCGGATGCATCCGCGGCGTCCCGATGCTGTAGCAGGAGAGCCTTCCATGTTCCGCCCCCACCTGTCCGTCCTCGGCCTCGCCGTGGCCGCGGCCCTGTCCGCGCCCGCCCATGCCCAGCAGAGCGACGCCACCAACCTCGACACCGTGATCGTCACCGGCACCCGCGCCAGCGGCCGCACCGTGCTGGAATCGACCGCGCCGGTGGACGTGCTCACCGCCGAGGACATCCGCAAGGCCGGCGTGGTCAACGGCGAGCTCGGCAGCGCGCTGCAGGCGCTGCTGCCCTCGTTCAACTTCCCGCGCCAGTCCAACTCCGGCGGCGCCGACCACGTGCGCGCCGCGCAGTTGCGCGGGCTCTCGCCCGACCAGGTGCTGGTGCTGGTCAACGGCAAGCGCCGCCACGTCTCGGCGCTGGTCAACACCGACAGCAAGATCGGCAAGGGCACCACCCCGGTCGACTTCAACTCGATCCCGGTCAGCGCGATCAAGCGCATCGAGGTACTGCGCGACGGCGCCGGCGCCCAGTACGGCTCGGACGCGATCGCCGGAGTGATCAACGTGATCCTCGACGACGCGCCGGACGCCGGCGCGATCGAGGCCAGCTACGGCGCCCACCATACCGACCTGAAGCCGATCGGCCGCGAGATCACCGACGGCCAGACCGGCTACCTCAGCGCCAAGGCCGGCACCCGTCTGGGCGAGGACGGCTTCATCAAGGCCGGCCTGGAATACAAGCGCCGCGACGCCACCAACCGCGCCGGCTACGACCAGATCCCCGACTGGCAGCAGAACGACGCCAACCTGGCGCTGCAGGGCAGGCGCAACTACGCGCTCGGCGACGGCCAGTCGCGCGACCTCAACGCCTGGTTCAACGGCGAGCTGCCGTTCGGCCAGACCGGCAACCTGTACGCCTTCGGCACCTACAGCCACCGCGATACCGAAGGCGACAACTACTTCCGCTATCCCGACGACACCGACGGCGCCAACTGGCCGGAGGTCTACCCGGACGGCTACCGCCCCATCTCGCTGGGCTACAACCGCGACTACCAGGGCGTGCTCGGCGCGCGCGGGCAGTGGGGCGAGTGGGACTACGACGCCAGCCTCGACTACGGCCGCAACGACTTCACCTACGAGCTGAAGAACTCGCTCAACGCCTCGCTCGGCCCGGACAGCCCCACCCGCTTCCGGGTCGGCCGCTACGTGTTCGACCAGAGCGTGGCCAACCTGGACCTGAGCCGCGGCTTCGAGGCCGCCGGCGCCAGCCACACCTTCGGCACCGGCGTGGAATTCCGCCGCGAGCAGTACCGTACCCATGCCGGCGACCCGGCCAGCTATGCCGCCGGCCCCTACACCGACCGCCCGACCGGCGCCCAGGCCGGCGGCGGCCTGACCCCGGAAGACGCGGCCGACCTGTCGCGCAACGTCGCCAGCGTCTACGCCAGCCTGTCCAGCCAGTTCGGCGAGAAGTTCTCCACCGACCTGGCCGGCCGCTACGAGCACTACCAGGACTTCGGCAGCCAGTGGACCGGCAAGCTCGCCGCGCGCTACGCGTTCACCCCGGCGTTCGCGCTGCGCGGCGCGGTCTCCAACAACTTCCGCGCGCCGTCGCTGAGCCAGGTCGGCTTCGAGTCGACCTCCACCGGCTACGGCTCGGACGGCCAGCTGGTGCAGAGCCGGGTGCTGGCGGTCGACAACCCGATCGCGCGCGCGCTCGGCGCCAGCGACCTGAAGCCGGAGAAGTCGCTGAACTACAGCCTCGGCTTCACCAGCCGGATCGGCGACCACTTCGACCTGTCGCTGGACTTCTTCCAGATCGACATCGACGACCGCATCGCACTGTCGGAAAGCATCACCGGCGATGCGCTGACCGACTACGTGGAAAGCAGCTTCGGCGTGTCCGGCCTGCAGAGCGCCAGCTTCTTCGTCAACGCCGCCGACACCCGCACCCGCGGCGCCGAGCTGGTGGCGAACTGGCGCAGCTACGTGTTCGGCGGCGACCTGCTGCTGACCGGCACCTACAGCTACGCCAAGACCACGCTGAAGAACGTGCTGGCCACGCCGGCGCAGCTGCTGGCGCTGGATCCGGACTACGTGCTGTTCGGCGTGGAGGAGAGCAACACCCTGACCACCGCCACGCCCAGGACCCGCGCCGGCCTGGCGGCGAACTGGAGCAACGATGCCTGGACCCTGTCCTCGAGGCTGAGCCGCTACGGCAGCGTCACTCGCGTCTTCGGCTGGGCCTCGGCGCCGCAGACGTATGCCGCCGAATGGCAGCTCGACCTGGAGGCCGAATACCGCATCACCGCGCAATGGAGCGTGGCGATCGGCGGCCAGAACGTCACCGACAGCTATCCGGACCTGTCCAACGCCGAGACCAACTACTACGGCAACCTGCCGTACGACGTGCTCTCGCCGGTCGGCAGCAACGGCGCCTACTGGTATGGCCGGGTGCGGTATACGTTCTGACGGGAATCGGAATCGGGAATCGGGAATCG
>DNXT01000455.1:6530-6823 GCA_003505795.1 Lysobacteraceae bacterium
TCGGGAATCGGGAATCGGGAAAGGTTCCTGGCTCTCGATTGCCCGCGCAACGCGACGCAGTGCGCGGGCTTGCGCGCCTTCCCGGGTCCCTGGCCCGACGTCGCGCCCCTAACTTGAACCTCACGCCCGATCGAGCAAAATCGGGCGAATGGACGACGCTTCACTTCTCCCCCCGCCGCCATCGCTGGACGACGCCTGCGCGTTGTTCCTGGACGTCGATGGCACCCTGATCGAATTCTCCGCGCGGCCGGACCAGGTCCGGCTGCTGCCGGAAGTGCGCGAGGCCATCAGAT
>DNXT01000311.1:0-732 GCA_003505795.1 Lysobacteraceae bacterium
GCGCCGCCAGCAGCGCGGCGGCGTCCTCGCGGTCCAGGCCGTTGAGGTATTCCACCGCGTCGGCGGTATTGAGTTCGGCCAAGGGTGCGGTCAGCGCGTCGGCGCCGCCGCGAAGGCGCAGGATGTCGTCGTTGTGCATGGGGGTTCGCCTGATCGCGACCGTCGTCGACGACGGCCCGGCGAACCGCCCCGGGCGATCAGGCGGTTGCCGGCACCGGCATCGACGCCGGTCTAGGGTGACTGTCGCTGGACATGGGTGCGGGCTCCAAAAGGTCGCGCCGGCGAAGTGGCTGCGCCGGCGGCGCGCGAAGTCTGCGCGCTCGCGCCGCAAGGGTCAATCGGAAGGGCGCTCCCGGAGGGGAGCGGTTCGGCACCGGCCGCGCTGCTCGCGCAGTGCCTCGGTGCCGGCCCGAAGCCGCCCGCCATCCCCGTCGCCCGACGCCCGGTCGCGCCGCGGTGCCCGCAAGGTGCCGGGACACCCGCGCATAATGTCGGCTCCGAGGGAGAGAACGAATGCATAGCGGCGGTCTGGAACTGGCCCTGGTGCTGATGCTGGCGGCGATCGTCGCGGTACCGGTGTTCAAGAAGTTCGGGTTGGGCGCGGTGCTGGCCTACCTGATCACCGGGGTGGTGCTGGGCCCGGACGGGTTCGGCTTCGTGCAGGACGCCGACCGCATCCTCGGCGCGGCCGAGATCGGCGTGGTGATGCTGCTGTTCGTGATCGGCCTGGAG
>DNXT01000311.1:908-1212 GCA_003505795.1 Lysobacteraceae bacterium
CTGTTCGTGATCGGCCTGGAGCTGTCGCCGGCGCGGCTGAAGCTGATGCGGCGCTCGGTGTTCGGCGCCGGCACCCTGCAGGTGCTGCTGACCGCGGTGGTGCTGGGCGCGCTGCTGATGGCCGACCATTTCGGCTGGAAGAGCGCGCTGATCGTCGGCCTGGCGCTGGCCTTGTCCTCGACCGCGGTCGGGCTGCAGCTGCTGTCCGAGCGCAAGGCGCTCAACAGCGACTACGGCCGGCTGGCGTTCGCGATCCTGCTGTTCCAGGACCTGGTCGCGATCCCGCTGCTGGCGGCGATCCCGC
>DNXT01000311.1:1414-2879 GCA_003505795.1 Lysobacteraceae bacterium
GCTGCTGGCGGCGATCCCGCTGCTGGGCGGCGCCCGCAACGACACCCTGGAATGGCCGCACGTGCTCAAGGCGCTGGCGGCGCTGGCGCTGGTGGTGCTGTTCGGCCGCTACGTGCTGCGCCACCTGTTCCGCATCGTCGCGCGCACGCGGATGCCGGAGGTGTTCACCGCCAGCGCGCTGCTGGTGGTGCTGGGCACCGCCTGGTTCCTGCAGGAAGCCGGGCTGAGCGCGAGCCTGGGCGCGTTCCTGGCCGGCGTGCTGCTGGCCGATTCGGAATACCGCCACGAGCTGGAATCGCAGATCGAGCCGTTCCAGGGACTGCTGCTGGGCCTGTTCTTCATCGCCGTGGGCATGGGCATCGACCTGGACCGGGTCGCGTCCGAGCCGGGCCTGATCGCGCTCGGCGTGGCCCTGCTGCTGGTGGTCAAGTTCGCGCTGCTGTTCGGGATCGGCCGGCTGGCGAAGCTGCCGGTGCGCAGCTGCATGATGCTCGGCAGCGTGCTGTGGCTGGGCGGCGAGTTCGCCTTCGTGGTGTTCAACGAGGCCCAGCGCGTGCACCTGCTCGGGCGCGCCAACCACGACCGCCTGGTGGCGATCGTCGGCCTGTCGATGGCGCTGACCCCGCTGCTGCTGATCGGCATGCAGCGCATCCTCAGCGGGCCGCTGCGGATGCGCCCGGCCGCGCAGCAGAAGCCGTTCGACACGATCGAGGCGCAGGCGCCGAAGGTGCTGATCGCCGGCATGGGCCGCTTCGGCCAGATCGTGGCGCGGCTGCTGACCGCGCAGCGCATCCCGTTCGTGGCGCTGGAGAACAACCCGGAAACGGTGGAGGACCTGCGCCGCTTCGGCAGCCAGCTGTACTACGGCGACCCGACCCGCCCGGACCTGCTGCGCGCGGCCGGCGCCGAGCGCATCAAGGTGTTCGTGGTGGCGATGGACGACCCGGAAACCAACATCAAGGCGGTGCGCCTGATCCGGCGGATGTACCCGCAGGCACGGGTGCTGGCGCGGGTGCGCAACCGCCAGCACGCCTGGAAGCTGATGGACCTGGGCGCCGAACCGTTCCGCGAGCTGCTCGGCTCCAGCCTGGCGCTGAGCGAACGCCTGCTGGTCGCGCTGGACGTCGATGCGGCGGTGGCGCACGAGCGCGTCGAGCGCTTCCGCGAGCACGACGAGGAGCTGCTGCGCCGCCAGTACCTGATCTACGACGACGAGGCGGCGGTGATCCAGGCCTCGCGCGACGCGCGCGCCGACCTGATGCAGCTGTTCGAGGCCGATGCCCAGGCGGAAGCGAAGGCCGGCGCGACCGACCCCGGAAAAGCCTAGGACGGCCCCAGCGCCAAGCGCCGCTACACGCACGGCTTGCTGTTGCTGTTGCTGTTGCTGTTGCTGTTGCTGTTGCTGTTGCTGTTGCTCGCGATTTTGCCGTTGCTTCGCCCTTGCTCTACCGGGTCCCTTCCGCAG
>DNXT01000065.1:0-7284 GCA_003505795.1 Lysobacteraceae bacterium
GACGCGGTCATGCGCGGGCCCGAACGGACCGCGTTCTGCGCGGTGCGCCCGCCCGGCCACCACGCCACCGGCCAGGCCTCGATGGGCTTCTGCCTGTTCAACAACGTCGGCGTCGCCGCCGCCCACGCCCGCGACGTGCACGGGCTGGAGCGGATCGTGATCGTCGACTTCGACGTGCACCACGGCAACGGCACCCAGGCGATCTTCGACCGCGACCCGCGCGTGCAGTACCTGAGCACCCACGAGTCCGGGCTCTATCCCCATTCCGGCGGCGTCTACGAGCGCGGCGTCGGCAACGTCCACAACGCCCTGCTGCCGCCGGGCAGCGGCGGCTTCCGCTTCCGCAACACCTGGGCCGACCAGATGCTGCCGCTGATCGACGCGTTCAAGCCGCAGCTGGTGATGATCTCGGCCGGGTTCGACGCGCACATGCGCGATCCGCAGGCCGACCTGATGCTGGAGGCGGAGGACTTCGGCTGGCTCACCGCCGAGCTGCGCCGGATCGCCGAGCGCCATGCCAACGGCCGGGTGGTGTCCCTGCTCGAGGGCGGCTACGACCTGCAGGCCCTGCGCGAATCCAGCGTCGCCCACGTCCGGGCGCTGCGCTGAGCCCGGATTCCGATGAACCCGCGCCGCATCCGGGCGACGGTCTTCATTGCCCCTATGCGGCCCATGCGGCAAGCTAACCGCCATTTTCCTCCCCGATCCGACCGCGTGCGCCGAGCTCTTCGCCTGCTGCCCCTGCCCCTGAGCATCGCCATCTGCCTGCCGGCAATGGCCGACGACAAGCCCCTCAACTGGGGCCTGTGCCCGGTTACCGAGCCGTTGCCCGGCTTCGACGAGGCACCGCCGGCGGACAGGGCCGCCGCCGAGAACCGCCAGAGCCTGCCCACCGACATCGAGGGCGACCAGCTCTCGGGCACCGAGATCACCCCGCAGTACCAGGGCAACGTGGCGCTCAAGCGCGGCGACCAGTTCCTCGGCGCCGACAGCCTGCGCATGGACACCGAGACCGGCAACTACATCGCCGAGGGCAACGTCCGCTACCAGGACTCGTCGATCCGCATGGTCGCCGAGCGCGCCGAAGGCAACCAGGACACCGACACCCACAAGGTCAGCAACATCAAGTACCAGCTGATCGACCGGCGCGGCAACGGCGGCGCCGATTCGGTCGACCTGCAGGGCTCGGTCGGGCAGATGCACCGCTCCACCTACACCACCTGCGATCCGTCGCAACCGATCTGGCGCGTGCGCGCGCCGGAGATCGACGTGGACAACGAGGAAGGCTTCGGCACCGCGCGCAACGCGGTGCTGCAGATCGGCAAGGTGCCGGTGCTGTACATGCCGTGGTTCAAGTTCCCGATCGACGACCGCCGCCAGACCGGCCTGCTGTACCCGCAGCTGAGCGTTTCCGGCCGCAACGGTTTCGACTACACCCAGCCGATCTACCTGAACCTGGCGCCGAACTACGACGACACGCTGTATCCGCGCTACATGAGCAAGCGCGGCTTCATGCTCGACAACGAGTTCCGCTACCTGTACACCGGCGGCCGCGGCGAACTGCACACCGCCTACCTGCCCAACGACAAGCTGCGCGACAAGGACCGCGGCAAGGTCGAGTTCAGCGGCTACCACAACATCGACAAGCACTGGCAGGCGCGCGCCAACATCGCCTGGATCAGCGACGAGCGCTATACCGAGGACTTCGCCAGCCGCCTCAACGGCATCTCGGTCTCCAGCATCCAGAGCACCGTCGGCGTCTACGGCACCGGCAAGAGCTGGACCGCCGGCCTGATGGCCGACCACTGGCAGCTCGCCGACTACACGCTCACCGAAAGGTCCCTGCAGTACGACCGCCAGCCGCGCGCCTACTTCACCTGGGACCAGCCGATCGGCCGCTGGTTCGAGGCCGGCGTGTATGCCGAGGCGGTGCGCTTCGTCCACGACGACGTCCACCTCAAGCGCTACGACCAGGATACCCAGGAATACGAACGCACCGGCGTGGTCCAGGAGATGCCCGGCGGCTCGCGCCTGGACGTCAAGCCGTACGTGTCGATGCCGCTGGCCGGCGCCGCCTGGTACGTCACCCCGACCCTGGCCTGGCGCTACACCGCCTACCAGCTGGACCGCGACCTGGCCGAGCAGCTGCGCGCCAGCGGCGGCAGCGGCGACCGCACCCCGACCCGCAGCCTGCCGATCGCCACCCTCGACGCCGGCCTGTTCTTCGACCGCGAGACCTCGATCGGCGGCACCGACTACCTGCAGACCCTGGAACCGCGCCTGTTCTACCTGAACACGCCGTACCGCGACCAGAGCGACCTGCCGCTGTTCGACACCCGCGCCTTCACCTTCAGCTGGGGCCAGCTGTTCCGCGACAGCCGCTACACCGGCGCCGACCGCCAGAACGACGCCAACCAGCTGACCGTGGCGCTGACCTCGCGCCTGCTGCGCCAGGCCGACGGCCGCGAGAAGCTGTCGGCCAGCGTCGGCCAGATCCTCTACTTCGACGATTCGCAGGTCACCCTCAACAGCAGCGAATCGCCGGTCGAGCAGGGCAAGTCGGCCTGGGTGGCCGACGTCAACTACATGATCAACGACCGCTGGACCCTGGGCGCGACCTACCAGTGGAACCCCAACTTCCGGCGCGAGGACCTGGCCAGCATCCGCACCCGCTACCTGCTCAAGGACGACGGCATCATCAACCTGGCCTACCGCTACCGGCGCAACGCCTCCAGCGGCGCCGACCAGCTCGAGCAGGCCGACTTCTCGTTCCTGTACCCGATCAACCCGACCTGGAGCCTAGTCGGCCGCTACTACTACTCGCTGCTGGACAACAAGCCGCTGGAGATCATCGGCGGCGTGCAGTGGGACAGCTGCTGCCTGGCGGTCCGCGCCCTGGCCCGGCGCTACGTCCGCAACCGCGAGGGCGAGATGAACAACTCCTTCCAGCTTGAATTCGTGCTGAAGGGCTTGAGCTCGCTGGGCCAGGACACGGACCGCACTTTGCGCCGTGCTATTCTCGGCTACTACCGCGACGACCTGTATCTGGTCCCGCCCAGCAACACCACGACCGATCCGGACGATTACGATCCGAACCAGATTCCATGACCAAATCCCTCTCTGTACTCCTCGCCTCGCTGCTGGTCGTCGCCAGCACGGTTTCGCCGCTGGCATCGGCTCAACAGACCCAGCCGCTTGACCGCATCGCTGCCATCGTCGACGAGGATGTCGTATTGCAGAGCGAGCTCGACCGGGCCATGCACAACGTCAAGGCGCAGTACGCCGGCCGCGAGAACCAGCTGCCGCCGGACAACGTGCTGCAGCGCCAGGTGCTGGAGCGCCTGATCCTGGTCAAGCTGCAGGTCGGCCGGGCCGAGGGCAGCGGCATCCGGGTCGGCGACGAGGAGCTGAACCGCGCCATCGCCGGCATCGCCCAGCAGAACGGCACCAGCGTCGACGGGCTGCGCCAGAAGCTGGCCGCCGACGGCATGTCCTACGACGATTTCCGCAACTCGGTGCGCGACGAGATCACCGTCCAGCGCCTGCGCCAGAGCTTCGCGCAGAGCCGGGTCAGCGTCAGCGAGGGCGAGGTCGACACCGCGCTCGCCCAGCAGAGCAGCTCCGGCGCCCAGTACCACCTGGCCCACATCCTGATCGGCCTGCCGGACGGCGCGACCGCCGAGCAGATCGCCACCGGCCAGCAGAAGGTCGACGGCGTCAAGAACCTGATCGACAAGGGCGAGCTCGACTTCTCGGCCGCCGCGGTGCGCTACTCCGACAGCCCCAACGCGCTGGAAGGCGGCGACCTGGGCTGGCGCAGCCTCGACGAGATCCCGAACGCCTTCGCCCAGCTGATCCGCGACATGCAGCCCGGCCAGGTGGTCGGCCCGCTGCGCGGCCCGAGCGGCTTCCAGCTGCTGAAGCTGGTCGAGATCCGCGACGGCAGCGCCGGCGGCGAGCAGAAGATGGTCACCGAGTACCACGCCCGCCACATCCTGATCCGGGTCAACGAGAACCAGAGCGACGCCGCGGCCAAGGCCAAGATCGACACCCTGCGCGCGCGCATCGTCGGCGGCGCGGACTTCCAGGCCACCGCCAAGGAGTCGTCCGAGGACGCCAACAGCCGCGGCCAGGGCGGCGACCTCGGCTGGTTCCCGGCAGACGCGTTCGGCCCGGACTTCGGCCGCCAGGTCGAGGGCATCGACGACGGCGGGGTGTCCGAGCCGTTCCGCACCGAGGCCGGCTGGCACATCATCCAGCGCGTGGCCACGCGCCAGACCGACGTCAGCAGCGAGAACCAGCGCGCCCAGGTCCGCGAGACCATCGGCCGGCGCAAGCTGGAAGAGGAATACAACCGCTTCCTGCAGGAAATGCGCGGCGAGGCCTACGTGAGCTTCCGCACCGGCGACCGTACCGACGAGAACGCCACCGCCGCGCCGGCGGCGGCCGAAGCGCCGAAGGATCCGCAGAACTGAGCGCGATCCCGGCGCTCGCGCTGGTCCCCGGCGAACCGGCCGGCATCGGTCCCGAGCTGGTGGTCCGGCTCGTGCAGCAGCCGCGCAGCGATGCGCGGCTGCTTGCGTTTGCCGACCCGGACACGCTGCGCGGCGCGGCGCGGACGCTGTCGCTGCCGCTGCACCTGCTCGCTCCGGACCAGCTCGCCCGTCGCCCCGGCGAACTGTGCCTGCACGAGATCAGGCAGCCGGTCGCCAGCCGCTTCGGCGTGGCGGATCCGCGCAACGCGGCGGCGGTGATCGATGCCCTGCACGCAGGCGCCGGCGCCTGCCTGTCCGGCGCCCTCGACGGCATCGTCACCGGCCCGGTGCACAAGGCGGTGGTCAACGCCGGCGGCATCCCCTACACCGGCACCACCGAACTGCTTGCCCAGCAGGCCGGCTGCGAGGTGGTGATGATGCTGGCCAACGACATCGTCCGCGTGGCCCTGGTCACCACTCACCTGCCGCTGCGCGCGGTCGCGGACGCGCTCACCGCCGAGGCGCTGGAACGCAGCCTGCGCATCGTCGTGGCGGCGATGCGGCGCGACTTCGAGATCGCGCATCCGCGCATCGCGGTGCTGGGCCTGAACCCGCACGCCGGCGAGGATGGCCACCTCGGACGCGAGGAACTGGACACCATGATCCCGGTGCTGGAGCGGCTGCGCGCGCAGGGGATGCAGCTGATCGGCCCGCTGCCTGCGGATACCGCGTTCCTGCCGGGCAAGCTCGCCGGCTTCGACGCGGTGCTGGCCATGTACCACGACCAGGGCCTGCCGGTGCTCAAGTACAGCGGCTTCGAGCGGGCGGTGAACATCACCCTCGGCCTGCCCTATCCGCGCGTGGCGGTCGACCACGGCACCGCGCTGGACCTGGCCGGGCGCGGCCTGGCCGATCCCTCCAGCCTGTTCGAGGCGGTACGGCAGTGCGCGGCGATGGCCGCGCGCCGGCAACGGCCGCCGCCGCTCCCGTAGGAGCGACTTCGGTCGCGACGAGGCCGCGCCCGCCGGCCTTCTTGCCAGTGAGGGGATTGCCTGTGGGAGGGACTTCAGCCCCGACAGGCTTTA
Source organism: Lysobacteraceae bacterium (assembly GCA_003505795.1). GTDB lineage: Bacteria > Pseudomonadota > Gammaproteobacteria > Xanthomonadales > Xanthomonadaceae > UBA8801. The sequence continues at coordinate 5,561 of DNXT01000065.1, forward strand.
CCGGCACGGCCTGGCGGGGGCTGAAGCCCTCCCACAGGAATTCCGGCACGGCCCGATCGCGACCGAAGTCGCTCCCACGTGCAGGGATGCGGTACGCCGAGCCGCGCCGCCGCTGCGGGTAAACTGTCGCGATGACCGCCTCTCCCACCTTCAGCGCGCCGGCCAAGAAGTCGCTGGGCCAGCATTTCCTGGCCGACCGCCACTACATCGACAGCATCGTCCGCGCGGTGTCGCCCAGGCCGGGCGACCGGCTGGTCGAGATCGGCCCCGGCCAGGGCGCGATCACGCTGCCGCTGCTGCGCGCCCACGGCCAGCTGACCGTGATCGAGTTCGACCGCGACCTGATCGCCCCGCTCACCGCCGCGGCGGCGCCGATCGGCGCGCTGACCATCATCCACCGCGACGTGCTGTCGGTGGACTTCGGCGAACTGGCCGGCGGCCAGCCGATCCGGCTGGTCGGCAACCTGCCCTACAACATCTCCTCGCCGATCCTGTTCCATGCGCTGGATCATGCCGGCGCCATCGCCGACATGCACTTCATGCTGCAGAAGGAAGTGGTCGACCGCATGGCCGCCGCACCCGGCAGCAAGACCTATGGCCGGCTCAGCGTGATGCTGCAGGCCTGGTGCGAGGTCACCTCGCTGTTCGTGGTGCCGCCGGGCGCGTTCCGGCCGCCGCCGAAGGTCGATTCGGCGGTGGTGCGGCTGGTGCCGCGCGATCCGGCCGGCGTCGGCATCGGCGATCGCAGGCGTTTCGCCGAGGTGGTGCGCGCCGCGTTCGGCCAGCGCCGCAAGACGCTGCGCAACGCGCTGTCCGGCGTCTGCGACGCCCGCCACTTCGAGGCCGCCGGCGTACGCGCCGACGCCCGCGCCGAACAGCTCGAAGTGGCCGACTTCATCCGTCTCGCCAACGTCGTCCTGGATTGACGTCCACCACACCCCCGCTTTGCTTACACTTTCCCGCATGCCAGACGCTCCCCGCTACCGGATCGAGGTAGAGGTTTCGCCCCGCTTCCTCGAACACCAATCCGACCCGGCCGAAGGCCGCTACGCCTTCGCCTACACGATCCGCATCCGCAATGCCGGCGACGTCGCCGCGCGCCTGGTCGCCCGCCACTGGCAGATCACCGACAGCAACGGCCGCATCGAGCGCGTGGATGGCGAAGGCGTGGTCGGCGAACAGCCGCGCCTGCGCCCCGGCGAGGATTTCCGCTACACCTCCGGGGTGATGCTGGAGACCGAGTACGGCAGCATGCAGGGCCACTACGACATGGTCGCCGACGACGGCACCGAGTTCGTCGCGCCGATCGGCGCGTTCACGCTCGGCATCGCGCGGACCCTGCACTGATGGAAGCGCACGCATGAGTGTCTGGGCCATCGGCGACCTGCAGGGTTGCTACGACGTCACCCAGCGATTGCTGGAGAAGATCCGCTTCGATCCCGCCCAGGACACGCTGTGGTTCTGCGGCGACCTGGTCAACCGCGGCGGCCAGTCGCTGGAAACCCTGCGCCTGGTGCACTCGCTGCGCGAGCACAGCGTGGTGGTGCTGGGCAACCACGACCTGTCGCTGCTGGCGGTCGGCGCGCGCAGCGAGGAAGAACAGCGCAAGGTCAATCCCGACCTGCAGCGCGTCGTCCTGGCCGAGGACCGCGACGTGTTGCTGGACTGGCTGCGGATGCAGAAGCTGGCGCACGTCGACCGCGCGCTCGGCTGGATGATGATCC
>DNXT01000065.1:7433-7941 GCA_003505795.1 Lysobacteraceae bacterium
CGCTCGGCTGGATGATGATCCATGCCGGCCTGGCGCCGAAGTGGACGACCCAGATCGCCGAGAAGCATGCCCGCGAGGTCGAGCAGCAGTTGCAGGGCAGCGGCTATCGCAAGCTGCTGCGCAACATGTACGGCGACCAGCCGGGCTGGTCGCCGGGCCTCAGCGGCCACGACCGCAGCCGCGCGATCATCAACCTGTTCACGCGGATGCGCTACTGCACCCCGCGCGGGCGCATCGCCACCGACGACAAGGGCACGCCCGGCACCCAGGCGCAGGGCCTGTATCCCTGGTTCGAGGTCCCCGGCCGGGTCGAGCGCGACCTGAAGATCGTGTGCGGGCACTGGTCCGCGCTCGGCCTGACCATCACCCAGGGCGTGCATGCGATCGATACCGGCGCGGTCTGGGGCGGCAAGCTCACCGCCCTGCAGCTGGATACCGACGAGCTGCGGGTGGTGCAGGTGCCCGGGCGCGCGGTCGAGGGACCGCCGCCAGATCGGAAGAGCGGTTC
>DNXT01000312.1 GCA_003505795.1 Lysobacteraceae bacterium
CTGGTGGTGAAGCTGTGGCGCGGCGTGGTGCGGGTGGTCGCGCCGCTGGCGCGCAAGGCCAGCGACCTGGCGATGGCGCCGTACGCGCGCGCTGAGAAGGGCTACCTGCGCCTGCTGCCGGGGGCGCTGCGCAGGCCCTGGCTGGTGCTGGGGCTGGCCGCGGCGGCCTTCGTCGCCACGCTGCTGGCGGTGCCGATGCTCGGCGCCGACCTGATCCCGCAGCTGGCCCAGGACCGCTTCGAGATGACGGTGAAGCTGCCCGCGGGCACGCCGCTGGCGCAGACCGACGGGCTGGTGCGCGAGCTGCAGCTCAAGCACGGCAAGGACGACGGCATCGCCTCGCTGTACGGCGTATCCGGCAGCGGCACGCGGCTGGACGCCAATCCCACCGAGAGCGGCGAGAACATCGGCAAGCTGACCGTGGTCATGGCCGGCGGCGGCAACGAGAAGATCGAGGCCGCGCAGACCGAGCGCATGCGTTCCACCATGGCGGCGCATCCGGGCGTGCAGGTCGACTTCGCGCGGCCGGCGCTGTTCTCGTTCTCCACGCCGCTGGAAGTGGAACTGCGCGGCCAGGACCTGGCCGAGCTGGAGCGCGCCGGGCAGAAGCTGGCGGCGATGCTGCGCACCAACCCGCACTATGCCGACGTCAAGTCGACGGTGGAGGAGGGCTTCCCCGAGATCCAGATCCGCTTCGACCAGGAACGCGCCGGCGCGCTGGGCCTGACCACGCGCCAGATCGCCGACGTCATCGTCAAGAAGGTGCGCGGCGACGTCGCCACCCGCTACAGCTTCCGCGACCGCAAGATCGACGTGCTGGTGCGCGCGCAGCAGAGCGACCGCGCCAGCGTCGAGGACATCCGCCGGCTGATCGTCAATCCGGGCAGCAGCAAGCCGGTGCGGCTGTCGTCGGTGGCCGAGGTCATCGCCACCACCGGTCCCAGCGAGATCCATCGCGCCGACCAGACCCGGGTGGCGATCGTGTCCGCGAGCCTGCGCGACATCGACCTGGGCGGGGCGATGCGCGAGGTCGGGCAGATGGTCCGCGCCGATCCGCTCGCCGCCGGCGTCGGCATGCACATCGGCGGCCAGGGCGAGGAGCTGGCCGAGTCGGTGAAGGCGCTGCTGTTCGCATTCGGGCTGGCGATCTTCCTGGTGTACCTGGTGATGGCCTCGCAGTTCGAATCGCTGCTGCACCCGTTCGTGATCCTGTTCACCATCCCGCTGGCGATGGTGGGCGCGGTGCTGGCGCTGCTGCTGACCGGCAAGCCGGTGTCGGTGGTGGTGTTCATCGGTCTGATCCTGCTGGTGGGGCTGGTGACCAAGAACGCGATCATCCTGATCGACAAGGTCAACCAGCTGCGCGAGGAGGGCGTGGCCAAGCGCGAGGCGCTGGTCGAGGGCGCGCGCTCGCGCCTGCGCCCGATCATCATGACCACGCTGTGCACGCTGTTCGGCTTCCTGCCGCTGGCGATCGCGATGGGCGAGGGTGCCGAGGTGCGCGCGCCGATGGCGATCACCGTGATCGGCGGCCTGCTGGTGTCCACGCTGCTGACCCTGCTGGTGATCCCGGTGGTGTACGACCTGCTCGACCGCCGCGCCGACGGCTACTACCTCGAGCGCGGCCGGCGCATGCACCGGCGGGCCCGCCCGGCCGGCGACGACCAGGTCGCGCTGGAGTCCGCATGAGCATCGCCGCGTTCAGCATCCGCCGCCCGGTCACCACGATCATGTGCTTCGTGTCGATGGTCGTGGTCGGCCTGATCGCCGCCTTCCGCCTGCCGCTGGAGGCGCTGCCGGACATCTCCGCGCCGTTCCTGTTCGTGCAGCTGCCGTACACGGGGTCGACCCCGGACGAGGTGGAGCGCAACCTGGTGCGGCCGGCGGAGGAGGCGCTGGCGACGATGACCGGGATCAAGCGCATGCGCTCCACCGCGACCTCCGACGGCGCCAACATCTTCATCGAGTTCTCCGACTGGGACCGCGACATCGCCATCGCCGCGTCCGACGCGCGCGAGCGCATCGACGCGATCCGCGACGACCTGCCCGAGGACCTGCAGCGCTACTACGTCTACAAGTGGTCCAGCAGCGACGAGCCGATCCTGAAGGTGCGCCTGGCCAGCCAGACCGACCTGACCGGCGCGTACGACATGCTCGACCGCGAGTTCAAGCGCCGCATCGAGCGCATCCCCGGCGTGGCCAAGGTCGAGATCTCCGGCGCGCCGCCGAACGAGGTGGAGATCGCCATCGCCCCGGACCGCCTGGCCGCGCACGACCTGAGCCTCAACGACCTCAGCGAGCGCCTGGGCAAGCTTAACTTCTCGGTGTCGGCCGGGCAGATCGACGACAACGGCCAGCGCATCCGCGTGCAACCGATCGGCGAGCTGCGCGACCTGCAGGAGCTGCGCGACCTGGTGATCAACGCCAAGGGGCTGCGGCTGGGCGACATCGCGCAGATCCGGCTCAAGCCCACGCGCATGAACTACGGCCGCCGCCTGGACGGCCGCCCGGCGATCGGCCTGGACGTCTTCAAGGAACGCAGCGCCAACCTGGTGGAGGTGTCCAAGGCCGCGCTCAAGGAGGTCGAGTCGATCCGCAAGCAGCCGGCGCTGAGCGACGTGCAGGTCAAGGTCATCGACAACCAGGGCAAGGCGGTGACCTCGTCGCTGACGGAACTGGCCGAGGCCGGCGCGGTCGGCCTGGTGCTGTCGATCACGGTGCTGTTCTTCTTCCTGCGCCACTGGCCTTCGACGCTGATGGTGACCCTGGCGATCCCGATCTGCTTCACCATCACCCTCGGCTTCATGTACTTCGTCGGCGTCACCCTCAACATCCTGACGATGATGGGGCTGCTGCTGGCGGTGGGCATGCTGGTCGACAACGCCGTGGTGGTGGTGGAGAGCATCTACCAGGAGCGCGAGCGCATGCCCGACCATCCGCGGCTGGCGTCGCTGGTGGGCACCCGCAGCGTCGCCATCGCGCTCAGCGCCGGCACCCTGTGCCATTGCATCGTGTTCGTGCCGAACCTGTTCGGCGAGACCAACAACATCAGCATCTTCATGGCGCAGATCGCGATCACCATCTCGGTGTCGCTGCTGGCGTCGTGGCTGGTGGCGGTGAGCCTGATCCCGATGCTGTCGGCGCGCATGCAGACCCCGGCGCTGGTGGCCTCGGAGAAGGGCGTGATCGCGCGCTTGCAGAAGCGCTATGCGCGGCTGCTGCGCTGGTCGCTCGATCACCGCGGCTGGAGCGTGTCCGCGATCCTGATGGTGGTCGCGATCAGCCTGGTGCCGATGAAGATGACCAAGGTCGACATGTTCGGCGGCGACGGCGGCAGCGAGGCCTTCATCGGCTACCAGTGGAAGGGCTCCTACACCCGCGAGCAGCTGGGCGAGGAGATCGGCCGCGTCGAGAAGTTCCTCGACGACAACCGCGAGCGCTTCCACATCACCCAGGTCTATTCGTGGTTCAGCGAGGTGGAAGGCAGCAACACCATCGTCACCTTCGATCCGAAGCGGGTGAAGGACCTGCCGCCGGTGCTGGAGCAGATCCGCAAGGAGCTGCCGCGCTCGGCCCGCGCCGACTACAGCATCGGCAACCAGGGCAACGGCAGCGGCGGCGGCAACCAGGGCGTGCAGGTGCAGCTGATCGGCGACTCGACCCAGGTGCTGCAGGAGATCGCCGAGGAGGTGGTGCCGCAGCTGGCGCAGCGCAAGGAACTGCGCGACGTGCAAGTGGATACCGGCGATCGCACCAGCGAACTGGCGATCCGGGTGGACCGCGAACGCGCCGCCGCGTTCGGCTTCAACGCCGAGCAGGTCGCCAGCTTCGTCGGCCTGGCGCTGCGCGGCTCGCCGCTGCGCGAGTTCCGCCGCGGCGACAGCGAGGTGCCGGTGTGGGTGCGTTTCGCCGGCGCCGAGAACAGCCGGCCGGAAGACCTGGCCAGCTTCACCGTCCGCACCAAGGATGGCCGCACCGTGCCGCTGCTGAGCCTGGTGGACGTGCAGATCCGACCGGCCGCCACCCAGATCGGCCGCACCAACCGCCAGACCACGCTCACCATCAAGGCCAACCTGGCCGAGAAGGTGACCGTGCCGGAGGCGCGCAAGGCCATGGAGGCGACCCTCAAGGCGATGAGCTTGCCGGCCGGCTACAGCTACACCTTCGACGGCGGCGACTACCAGGACGACAACGAGGCCATGCAGCAGATGCTGTTCAACCTGGTGATCGCGCTGGTGATGATCTACGTGGTGATGGCCGCGGTGTTCGAGTCGCTGCTGTTCCCGGCGGCGATCATGAGCGGCGTGCTGTTCTCGATCTTCGGCGTGTTCTGGCTGTTCTGGGCCACCGGCACCTCGTTCGGGATCATGTCCTTCATCGGCATCCTGGTGCTGATGGGCGTGGTGGTGAACAACGGCATCGTGATGATCGAGCACATCAACAACCTGCGCCGGCGCGGGATGGGACGCACCGAGGCGCTGGTGGAAGGCTCGCGCGAGCGCCTGCGCCCGATCATGATGACCATGGGCACGGCGATCCTGGCGATGGTGCCGATCTCGCTGACCAGCACCACCATGTTCAGCGACGGCCCGCCGTACTACCCGATGGCGCGCGCGATCGCCGGCGGGCTGGCGTTCTCGACCGTGGTCAGCCTGCTGTTCCTGCCGACGATCTACGCGATCCTCGACGACCTCAGCAACGGCGTGGCGCGGCTGGTGCGGCGCGCCCGCGGAGTGGCGGAGCCGGCCTCGATGGCGGTGGAAGGCTGAGCTCGGCTTTGGCTTGTTGTAGGAGCGACTCCAGTCGCGACGGGGCTTGCCCGGGGCCTGTGCCTCTGGCGGACCTCCTGTGGGAGGGACTTCGGTCCCGACGGGCTTTGCCGGTGAAACCCTGTCGCGACTGAAGTCGCTCCTACAAATGAAGGGAAGCGCTGGGGCGCCGCAGAGCAACGGTATCGGTCGAAGGCGAAGCGACGACAGGCCCGCCAGCAACGGCTGGGACTCAGCCCTGCAGCTTGTGGAAGATCTGCAGCCCCGCCAGCCAGACGCCGGTCATGCTGCCCAGGTTGGTGAGCAGGAAGGTCAGCACCACCCGCGACACGCGGTTGCGGTACCAGCCCTTCAGCGTCTGCGCATCGTCGCGCAGCGACAGGAAGTCGCGGTACTCCGGCTTGCGCATGTGCACCTCGACCAGCGCGGCGAACGCGCCGGTGGGTACGCTCAGGCGGAACGGCTTGAACGGCGCGACCACGGCCGCGGTGACGATGCTCAGCGGATGGCTGCCGGCCAGCAGCGCGCCCAGCGCGGCCAGGCCGCCGGTGTACATGGCCCATTGCAGGAGCAGGTCGGCGCCCATCGCCATGCCGCCGCGCCAGAAGCCCAGCACGATGCCGGCGATGATCACCGCGAGGATGCCGATGGTGATCCACGGCACCTTCTTGCTGTTCTGCACGCGTTCCAGCGATTCGCGCAGAGCGCTCGGCGGCTCGCTGTCGTGCTGCAGGTGGCGGGCGAGGCCGGCAAGGTGCCCGGCGCCGACCACCGCGAGCACTTCGCGCTGCGCCGGCTGGCTCTCCTCGCGCAGGCGCGTGGCCATGTAGCGGTCGCGCTCGGCGATGATGGTCTCGTACAGCTCCGGGCTCTCGCTGGCGAAATCGCCGAAGCTCGCCTCGAGCATGTCGCCCTGCTTGAGCTTCTCGATCTCTTCCTCGCCGACCTCGTCGGCGGCGAACAGCCCGCCGAGCAGGCCGCCGGCAAGCTTGATCTTGCCGAAGAAGCCCAGCCGGCCGGAGGCGCGCTTGAAGGTCAGCCCGACCTCGCGGTCGATCAGGTGTACCGGCAGGCCGCGTTCGCGCGCCATGTTCACCGCCGCCTTCAGTTCGGCGCCGGGCTCGATGCCCAGTTGCTTGGCCAGGCGGCGCTGGTAGGCGGCCAGCGCGAGGTTGGCGGCGAACAGGGCCACGCGGCCCTTGCGGATCACCTGCACCAGGTCCAGCCGCGCCAGCGCGTCCGGGTCGCTCAGCGCCTGCAGGCGCTGCGCGTCCAGCTCAACCGCCACGGCATCGTAGCGGCCGCTGGCGACGGCCTTCTCGACCGCCGCCACGCTGGTCAGCGAGACATGTGCGGTACCCAGCAGGGTATAGCGCACGCCGTCGCGCTCGACGATGCGGTAGGGCTGCCCGGACAATGCGAGTTCGCCGGCATCGGCGGCGTTGTGTTCTGTCATCACGTATCTGGTTCTAGTCGATGTAGCGCTTGAGCAGGTCGCCGTAGGCGTCGATGCGGCGGTCGCGCAGGAACGGCCAGATCCGGCGCACGTGCTCGCTGCGCTGCAGGTCGACCTCGCACACCAGCACGGTCGGCTCGGCGCCGGCCTCGGCGATGAACTCGCCCTGCGGGCCGAGCACGTGGCTGTTGCCCCAGAACTGGATGCCGGAGGCTCCCAGCGGCGACGGCTCGTGGCCGACCCGGTTGCAGCTCAGCACCGGCAACCCGTTGGCGACGGCGTGGCCGCGGTGGCTCAGCACCCAGGCGTCGCGCTGGCGGTTCTTCTCGGCCTGTTCGTCTTCCGGGTCCCAGCCGATCGCGGTCGGGTACAGCAGCAGCTCGGCGCCGGCCAGCGCCATCAGCCGCGCCGCCTCCGGATACCACTGGTCCCAGCACACCAGCACGCCGAGGCGGCCGACCGAGGTGTCGATCGGGGTGAAGCCGAGGTCGCCCGGGGTGAAGTAGAACTTCTCGTAGAAGCCCGGGTCGTCCGGGATGTGCATCTTGCGGTACTTGCCGAGCAGGCGGCCGTCGTTCTCGAACACCACCGCGGTATTGTGGTACAGGCCGGCGGCGCGGCGCTCGAACAGCGAGCCGACCAGCACCACGCCATGCCGCTTCGCCAACGCGCCGAGGCGCTCGGTGCTGGGGCCGGGGATCGGCTCGGCCAGGTCGAACTCGGCGACCGATTCGTGCTGGCAGAAGTACGGGCCATTGTGCAGTTCCTGCAGCAGCACCAGCCTGGCGCCCTGCGCGGCGGCCTCGGCGACGCGTGCCTCGATCGCGGCCAGGTTGGCCTCGGCATCGCCATGGTTGCGCTCCTGGATCAGCGCGACGGAAAGAGACGGTCGGGTCATGGAAGAAATCCGCGGATAAGGCGCACAGGGTAGCGCGCCGTGGCGTAACGCCGGCCTCACGGCCGGCGCCGGGCGCAGGTCTCAGGCGGCCAGCAGGCCGGCCGGAAGCTGCATGGTGATGCAGTGCAGGCTGCCGTTCTGCCAGATCAGCGGGCGGCACGGCACCGGCACGATCTCGCGGCCGGGGAACGCCTCGGCCAGGACCGCCTGGGCGGCGGTGTCGGCCGGATCGCCGTAGGCGGGCATCAGCACCGCGCCGTTGACGATCAGGAAGTTGGCGTAGGAGGCGGCCAGGCGCCGTCCCCCGTCGATCACCGGCTGCGCCCACGGCAGCACGAACAGCCGGTACGGCTTGCCGTCGCGGGTGCGCAGCGCGGCCAGCTCGTCGCCCATCGCCTGCAGCTCGGCGTAGTGGCTGTCCTCGGGCTGGTCGCAGCCCTGGTAGACGATCGAATCGACGCTGGCGAAGCGGGCGAGGGTGTCGACATGGGCGTCGGTGTCGTCGCCTTCCAGGTAGCCGTGGTCCAGCCACAGCACCCGGTCCTGGGCTAGCCAGTTGGCCAGGTCGGCGCCGAGCGAGTCGCGGTCGCGGTCCGGGTGGCGCTCGTGCAGGCACTGCCAGGTGGTTAGCAGGGTGCCGGCGCCGTCGGTGTCGATCGCGCCGCCTTCCAGGGCGAAATCGATGCTCTGCCGCTGCGGGGCGGCGAACACGCCGGCGTCGTCGAGCGCGCCGACCAGTCGGTCGTCGAGGCTGGCCTCGAACTTGCCGCCCCAGCCGGTGAAGCGGAAATCCAGGATCCTGAAGCCGCCATCGGCGCGGCGCAGGCTGATCGGGCCGGAATCGCGCAGCCAGGTGTCGTCGTAGCCGGCGGCGACGAAGCGGACCTTGTCCATGTCCACCCGGGCCGAACGCAGGCGCGCCTCGGCGTAGACCTGCAGGTCCTCGTCGGCGACGCACACGACCACCGGCTGGAAGCGGGTGATCGCCGCGACCAGGGCGACGTAGGTCTCTTCCACCTCGCCCAGGCGCTCGGCCCAGTCGGTGTCGGCATGCGGCCATGCGATCAGCACGGCGGACTGGGGTTCCCACTCCGCGGGAAAGCGAAATCTGTCGGTCATTCCGAACCAATGCTCACTTCGAGCCCGGACCAAAGCCCAGGCTGCTTATTTGAATCCCCGCACATGGATGTGCGGGCGTTTGCGAGGGACTCGCCTCTTCGAACTCTCCGCACACCGACCCGCGGGCGCTTGCGAGGAACTCGCGTTACCTGATCGGCGGCTTCGGCCCGATCTCGTCGGCACCGGCCTGGTTGGCGACCACGTCGATCACCCGCTGCTTCTCGAAGTAGACGGTGAAGGCCGGGTAGACCCAGCGGTTGATGGTCGGCCACTGCCGCTTCTGGCCGCCGCGCGGGTCGAGCTTCTCGGACGGCGCGCCGAAGCGGGCCTCGACCTCGCCCATGCTCTGGCCGCGTACCGGCACCGGCTGGGCCGGCTTCTCGTTGGCGCGGTCGACCAGCAGCGTTTCGGCGTTCGCCGCCGAACCCAGGGCCAGCAGGGCCAGCAACGGCAGCGCGTGAAAACGGTGATTCATGATCATCTACTCCCCAGTGGACAAGTCAGGTGGCGATTACAGCAAATAATGGCAACAAAAAACCGCCCGAAGGCGGCTTTTTGTGGTCGCGCCCGGCAGCACCCGCGCGGGCGTCCGGCTTTCGGGCCGCCGCCAGCTCAGCGCTGGCGAGCCTTGAAGCGCGGGTTCGACTTGCAGATCACGAAGACCTTGCCGCGGCGACGGACCACCTTGCAGTCGCGGTGACGGTTCTTCGCCGACTTCAGGGAGGACAGGACTTTCATGAAACACCTCGGCGTAAACGTGGATTCGGGAAGGGGTGCGACACTTCCACTGGATGGCGCACCCGCAGTAAGCCCGCAATTGTACATTGCTTTTCTGTGGGCATTCAAGTGGTTGCGTTCCCGGGCCGGGCCGGGCGGCTACAATGGCGGTTTTCCGCCACTGCTCCAGGACGACGAATGAGCGATTCCGCGCCGGTACTGACCATCGATGGCCCCTCCGGGGCAGGCAAGGGGACGGTCAGCCGCATTGTGGCCAATCGCCTGGGCTGGCACTACCTGGACTCCGGGGCGCTGTACCGGGCGGTCGGGGTGGCGGCCGGCTGGGCCGACATCGACGTGTCCGACGCCGCCGCGCTGGTGCGCTGCACCTTCGATACCCGGGTCGAGTTCGTCGAGGACCAGAACCGGAGCGGCAGCCTGCGGGTGATGCTGAACGGGGTGGACGCCACCGACGAACTGCGCCTGGAGACCGCCGGGGCGCTGGCCTCGGCGATCGCCGCGATCCCCGAGGTGCGGGCCGCGCTGAAGGAGCGCCAGCGCTCGTTCCGGCGGCCGCCGGGGCTGGTCGCGGACGGGCGCGACATGGGGACGGTGATCTTCCCGGACGCGACCTGCAAGGTGTTCCTGACCGCGAGCGCCGAGGAGCGCGCCGCCAGGCGCCATAAGCAGTTGATGGAAAAGGGTGTTTCGGTTATATTCGACGACCTGCTGCGCGAGATCATGGCTCGCGACGCCCGCGATGCCCAGCGGGCCGTGGCACCGCTGAGGCCGGCCGAAGACGCCGTGCTGATGGATACCACCGGTATTGGGATCGAGGAAGTCGTCGAGCGGGTGCTCGCATTGCTGCCTGCTGCCTGAGGTAGCGATGCGTCGCGGCGGGCGGGACCCGTTCCCGCTGTAGTGCTGTTCCACAAGGTTCCGCCGCGCATGGTGCGTGGCGGTTTTTCCACTTCACACGCGACCTGCGGTACGGGGTCGACTAACAGGGTGGGCGGTCCGCGTTCAACACGACTTGAAGCGATCGTCCGTGTGTTCAACTGAGTAATTTCAAATGACCGAATCTTTTGCCGAACTGTTCGAAGCCAGCCAAGCCAACCTGGCCAAGCTGAAGCCGGGTGCGATCGTCACCGGTACCGTCGTGGAAGTCCGCGGCGACGTGGTGGTGATCAACGCAGGCCTGAAGTCCGAAGGCATCGTGCCGATCGAGCAGTTCCGTAACGACGCTGGCGAGATCGACGTCGCCGAAGGCGACCTGGTCAAGGTCGCCCTCGACTCCATCGAGAACGGCTTCGGCGAAACCGTGTTGTCGCGCGAGAAGGCCAAGCGCGCCATGGTGTGGGACGAGCTGGAAGAAGCGTTGGAAAAGAACGAGACCATCACCGGCCGCATCAGCGGCAAGGTCAAGGGTGGTTTCACCGTCGACATCAAGGATGTCCGCGCGTTCCTGCCGGGTTCGCTGGTCGATGTGCGCCCGGTGCGCGACCCGGCCTACCTGGAAGGCAAGGAGCTGGAGTTCAAGCTCATCAAGCTCGACCGCAAGCGCAACAACGTGGTCGTTTCCCGCCGTGCGGTGGTCGAGAGCGAGCACTCGGAAGAGCGCGAGCAGCTGCTGGACAAGCTGCAGGAAGGCGCGATCCTGAAGGGCGTGGTCAAGAACCTGACCGACTACGGCGCGTTCGTGGACCTGGGCGGCATCGACGGCCTGCTGCACATCACCGACATGGCCTGGAAGCGCGTGCGCCATCCGTCCGAGGTGGTCAACGTCGGCGACGAGCTGGACGTGCGCGTGCTGAAGTTCGACCGCGAGCGCAACCGCGTTTCGCTGGGCCTGAAGCAGCTGGGCGAGGATCCGTGGGACAACATCGCGCGTCGTTACCCGGCCAACAGCCGCGTGTTCGGCAAGGTCTCCAACGTCACCGACTACGGCGCGTTCGTCGAGATCGAGCCGGGCGTGGAAGGCCTGGTGCACGTGTCCGAGATGGACTGGACCAACAAGAACGTCAACCCGTCCAAGGTCGTGCAGGTCGGCGACGAGGTCGAGGTCATGGTCCTGGACGTGGACGAGGAGCGTCGCCGCATCTCGCTGGGCATGAAGCAGGTCGCCGCCAATCCGTGGGAAACCTTCGCCGCGATCCACAAGAAGGGCGACAAGGTGTCCGGCCAGATCAAGTCGATCACCGACTTCGGCATCTTCATCGGCCTGGACGGCGGCATCGACGGCCTGGTGCACCTGTCCGACATCAGCTGGAACACCACCGGCGAGGACGTGGTCCGCAACTTCAAGAAGGGCGACACCCTGGACGCCGTCGTGCTGGCGGTCGATCCGGAGCGCGAGCGCATCAGCCTGGGCGTGAAGCAGCTGGAACAGGATCCGTTCGGCCAGTACATGGCCGCCAACCCGAAGGGTTCGAAGGTCGAGGGCGTGGTTCGCGAAGTGGATGCCAAGGGCGCCACGATCGAACTGGCCGACGGCATCGAAGGCTACGTGTCGGCCCGCGACATCGCCAACGAGCGCGTGGACGACGCCACCCAGCACCTGAAGGTCGGCGACAAGATCGAGGCCAAGTTCGTGGGCATGGACCGCAAGGGCCGTACCCTGCAGCTGTCGATCAAGGCCAAGGACGATGCCGAGATGCGCGAAGTGCTGGAGGAATACCAGTCCGCTTCGGGCGGCACCACCCAGCTGGGCGCGCTGCTGCGTGCGCAGCTGAACGGCAACAAGTCCGAGTAATACCGGCACCGTCACCAGGTGTCCTTGGATCGGCCCGGGTTTCCCGGGCCGATTCGGATGTATCCGTCAATACCAAGCCTGCCCATGACCAAGTCCGAGCTGATCGAAATCCTGGCGCGCCGCCAAGCGCATCTGAAGTCGGATGACGTCGATCTTGCGGTCAAATCCCTTCTCGACATGATGGGAGAGTCGCTTTCAGACGGCGACCGCATCGAGATCCGTGGGTTCGGCAGTTTTTCGCTGCATTACCGGCCGCCGCGCCTCGGGCGCAACCCCAAGACCGGGGAGTCGGTCGCGCTGCCCGGCAAGCATGTCCCGCACTTCAAGCCCGGCAAGGAGCTCCGCGAGCGCGTGAGCCCGGTGGTGCCGCTGGATGTGACCGACACCGGCGAATGAGGCGTCTTCGAGTCGGTTAAGCTAATTCCTTCCCGACAGGAGTCGTCCGATGAAAGTGTTCCGGTTGCTGGTGATGCTGGCCTTCCTGCTGGTCGGATTGATCATCGGCGCGCTAAATTCGCAACCCCTGCTGATCGACTTCGCCTTCGCGAGCATCGCGACCACCTCCGGTATCGCGATCATCGTCGCGCTGCTGGCCGGGGTCCTGATCGGCGGCGCGACCATCCTGCTGGTGATTGCGCTTCCCCTCTATTCGAAGCTTCGACAGGCAAACAAGGCCGCAGCCGCCGGCCGCGCCGAAGCGAAGCCCGCCGCGCCCATCGTCGAGTCGCGGCCTACTGATGGACTGTGAGATCGTATGGACTTTCTGACCGAGTGGTTCTGGTTCTTCCTGTTCCTGCCGCTGGCCGCGCTGAGCGGCTGGGTGGTCGGCCGGCGTGGCGGGCAGCGGCACGGCGATACCCAGGTCAGCCGCCTGTCCAGCACCTATTTCCGTGGCCTCAACTACCTGCTCAACGAGCAGCCGGACAAGGCGATCGAGCTGTTCCTGCACATCGCCGAGCTCGACAAGGAAACCTTCGAGACCCAGGTCGCGCTCGGTCACCTGTTCCGCCGTCGCGGCGAGGTTGACCGGGCGATCAGATTGCACCAGGGACTGGTGCAGCGCGCCGATCTGTCCGACGCGCAGCGCGTGCAGGCGCTGCTGGCGCTGGGCGAGGACTACATGAAGTCGGGGCTGCTGGACCGCGCCGAAACCGTGTTCAACGAGCTGGCCCAGATCGACCAGCGCGCCCCGCAGGCGCTCAAGCACCTGATCTCGATCTACCAGGCCGAGCGCGAATGGGAAAAGGCCATCGACAACGCCACCCGCTACGAGCAGGTGACCGGCGAGCCGATGGGCAAGCTGATCTCGCAGTTCGAGTGCGAGCTGGCCGACCGCTATCGCGGCGCGGGGAAGCCGGACCTGGCGCTGCAGGCGATCTCGCGCGCCTACCAGGCCGATGCCACCTCGGTCCGCGCCGGCATCCTCGAGGGCCGGGTGGAGGCCGACATCGGCCACGACGAGGCCGCGGTGCGGGCCTGGGAGCGGGCGGCGCGGCACGATCCGGAATACCTGCCGGAGATCATCCCGGCGCTGCTGGCCGCGTATCGCCGGGTCGGCGACATCGCCGGTGCGCGCAATTTCCTGTCGGAGATGACCGAGCACTATCGCGGCATCGCGCCGGTGCTGGCGCTGACCCAGTTGATGGAGGCGCAGGACGGTCCCGGTCCGGCCAAGGCCTACCTGGGCCGCCAGCTCAAGGATCGCCCGTCGGTACGCGGCGAGGCGGCGCTGATCGACCTGACCCTGCTCGAAGGGGGCGATGCGCAGACGACCCTGCACGACCTCAAGCACATCACCGACCAGTTGCTGGTGCGCAATCCCAGCTACCGCTGCACGCGCTGCGGCTTCGGCGCGAAGACCCATCATTGGCAGTGCCCCAGCTGCAAGGAGTGGGGTACGGTGAAGCCGCTGCTCAACTACGCGGTGGTGTGAGCTCCGGGCTTCGATCGATGCACAGGCAGTCAGGCGACCGATCGGTCGCGCGTTGCGGACCGAGCGCACGGTGACGATGCAAAGCAGCCATATGCCGTTGTGGGCGTGGGGGTTTCTCCACTTCGCCGTTGCGCTGGGGGCGACCTGGCTGCTGCGCCGATACGCCTTGCACCGCCGTCTGGTGGACCTGCCGGGCGAACGTCGCAGCCATACGGTCGCCACGCCGCGGGGCGGAGGCATGGCGATCGTGCTGGCGATGCTTGCCGGTCTCGCCTGGTTGCAACTGCAGTTGCCGGCCTGGCGGTTGCCGATCCTGGGCTTCATGGCCGGCCTGTCGGCGGTGGCCGCGGTAGGCTGGTGGGACGATCACCGGCCGCTGTCGGCCAGGCTCCGCCTGCTGGTGCATGCGCTGGCCTCGCTGTGGCTGGGATGGCTGATCTGGGATTGCACGCACCGGATCGATATCGCCATCGGTGCCGCGGCGATGGCCGTGGTGCTAGTCAACGTCTGGAACTTCATGGATGGCATCAACGGGCTGGCGACCACGCAGGCGCTGATCGCTGCGACCGGCTACGCACTGGTGCTGCCGGCGACGGCGGCCCTGCCGGCATGGGCGCTGGCCGCGGCATGCCTGGGTTTCCTGCCGTTCAACTTTCCCCGTGCGCGCATCTTCCTGGGCGATGGCGGGAGTGGCGCGTTGGGGTATCTGCTGGCAGGGCTGCTGGGCCTGGCCTGGGCTTCCGGCGGCCGCTCGCCATGGCTGCTCCTGCTGCCGCCGAGCGCGTTTCTCGTAGACGCGGGCTTCACGCTCGCTGCTCGCATGCTGTCGCGCCAGCGCTGGTGGGAGCCGCATGCCCAGCATGTCTACCAGGCGCTTTCAAGGAAGTGGCGGGGTCACGCTCAGGTGACGTTGGCCTACGCGTGTTTCAGTGCGGTCGCAGTTGTCCTATTCTTGTGGCTTCAGGACGCGTTGCCCAGGTGGGGGGCGATTGTCTCGGTGTGCTGGCTCGTCGCCGCGTCGGCACTTTGGCTTTCACTGCGTAAGGGATTGCGTGCCCATTGATGAGTCGTTCAATGACGTCCTGGCGTGACCGGCTTGCGAGCGCGTTGCCGAAGATGGCGATCGTCACCCACGATCTGCTGATGGTGTGGCTGTGCTGGCAGCTCCTGCATGCCGGCCGTTATTCAATGCTGCGCAATGCTCCCGACCTGCCGTTCTGGGATTGGCGCACCGGCGTCGTGCTGGTCGCCCAGGGGCTGGTGTTCTGGCGCGTGGGCCTGTATCGCGGGCTGTGGCGCTTCGCCAGCGTTCCGGACCTGTGGAACATCTTCAAGGCCAGCTTCCTGGGCTTGGTCGCGATCCTGGTGGCGCTCTCCTTCGACCGTTTCGAGGGGGTACCGCTTTCGGTGCTGGTGGTCTACCCCTTTGCATTGGCGGCGCTGCTGGGCACGCCGCGGCTGTTGTATCGCGCATGGAAGGACTACCAGATCGTCCATTCCGGAGAGACCAGCCAGCGCGTGCTCATCCTGGGCGCCGGCCGCGCCGCCGAGGCGCTGGTGCGCGACATGCGGCGGACCGGCGCGTTCTACCCGGTCGGGTTCCTCGACGACGCGGTGCATCTGCATGGCGCCAGGATCCAGGGACTCAACGTGCTGGGACGGCTGGACGAAGCCGTCTCGATCGCCAAGGAAACCGCAGCCAGGCTGCTGGTGATCGCGATCCCGTCGCTGGAGGCGTCCGGGATGCAGCGCGTGGTGGCGATCTGCGAGAGCACCGGCCTGCCGTTCCGCACCGTGCCCAAGCTGATCAACGTGCTGGAAGGGCGTTCGCTGCCGGGCGAGCTGCGCGAGGTGGCGATCGAGGACCTGCTCAACCGCAAGCCGGTCACGCCCGACTGGAAGCTGATCCGCGCTTGGCTGACCGGCAAGACCGTCATGGTCACCGGTGCCGGCGGCTCCATCGGTTCGGAGGTCTGCAGGCAGTGCGCCCGACATGGGGCGCAGCGCATCGTGTTGCTGGAAGTGGACGAACTGGCCCTGCTGACCATCGACTCGGACCTGCGCCGCCTGTTCCCGGACATGGACGTGGTGCGTATCCTGGGCGACTGCGGGGACCCTGCGGTGGTCAGGTACGCATTGGACAGCGCCGGCCCGGATGCGGTGTTCCACGCCGCGGCCTACAAGCAGGTGCCGCTGCTGGAGGAGCAACTGCGCGAGGCGGTGCGCAACAACATTCTCGCCACCGAGAACGTGGCCCGGGCCTGCCATCAGGCCGGCATCGAAACCTTCGTGTTCATTTCCACCGACAAGGCGGTCGAGCCGGTCAACGTGCTCGGCGCGACCAAGCGCTATGCGGAAATGGTCTGCCAGAGCCTGGACGCGCGCAACCAGGCCACCCGGTTCCTGACCGTGCGCTTCGGCAACGTGCTGGATTCGGCCGGCAGCGTGGTGCCGCTGTTCAGGGAGCAGATCCGCCAGGGCGGCCCGGTGACCGTGACCGATCCGGAGGTCACCCGCTACTTCATGACCATTCCCGAGGCCTGCCAACTGGTCATCCAGGCGGCGGCCTCGGCCTCGCATGGCGCGATCTATACCCTGGACATGGGCGAGCCGGTGCCGATCCGGTTGCTGGCCGAGCAGATGATCCGCCTGACCGGCAAGCAGCCGGGCAAGGACATCGCGATCGTCTATACCGGACTGCGGCCGGGCGAGAAGCTGCACGAGACGCTGTTCTACGCCGACGAGAACTACCGGCCGACCGCGCACCCCAAGATCCTGGAGGCCGACGTCCGGGTGTTTCCGCAGGAGCAGGTGCTGTCGCTGGTCGCCCGCCTCAGGGACGCGGTCAATCGCTACGATATCGCGGCGATGGAAGGCATCCTCGGCAGCCTGATGCCGGATTTTTCTTCGGCTCGACACAAGAATGACGGACGCTCTGATACGGTCGTTCCATTCCCCGCACGAGAGGTCAGAAGAATTTGATGAGCAAGCGCATCCGCAAGGCCGTCTTTCCGGTCGCAGGTCTCGGCACGCGGTTCCTGCCGGCGACCAAAACGGTACCGAAGGAAATGCTACCGATCATTGACAAGCCGCTGATCCAGTACGCGGTCGATGAGGCGATCCAGGCGGGCTGCGACACCCTGGTCTTCGTCACCAACCGCTACAAGCACTCGGTCGCGGACTATTTCGACAAGGCGTACGAACTCGAGCAGAAGCTCGAGCGCGCCGGCAAGAAGGAACAGCTGGAGCTGGTGCGGCACGTGCTGCCGGAAGGCGTGCGTGCGATCTTCGTGACCCAGGCCGAGGCGCTCGGGCTCGGGCACGCCGTGCTGTGCGCGAAGCCGGTCATCGGCGACGAGCCGTTCGCGGTGCTGCTGCCGGACGACCTGATCTGGAATCGCGGCGATGGCGCGCTCAAGCAGATGGCCGACGCCGCCGAGGCGAGCGGTGCGAGCGTGATCGCGGTGCAGGACGTCCCGCACGACAAGACCGCCAGCTACGGCATCGTGGCCACCGATACGTTCGATGGCCGCCAGGGCCGCATCAACGGCATCGTCGAGAAGCCCGAGCCCGACGTCGCGCCGAGCAATCTGGCGGTGGTGGGGCGCTACGTGCTTAGCCCGAAGATCTTCGAACTGCTGGAAAGCACCACCCCCGGCGCCGGCGGCGAGATCCAGTTGACCGACGCGATCGCGACGCTGCTGCAGCAGGAAAACGTCGATGCGTACCGTTTCGAGGGCGTCCGTTTCGACTGCGGCACGCACCTTGGCCTGATCGAGGCCACGATCCAGTACGCGCTCGATCACGAGAAGCTCAGTGCGCCGGCCCAGGAGATCATGCGCCGCGCGTTGGCCGAGATCGGCAAGGGCTGATCCGCCACGTGCCGCGTTGCTGCGGAAAGGCGAGCCGGCCCGGCTCGCCTTTTTCGTGCCTGGCCAGTGCGGGGAGGCCGGGCCGGGCGCATCCGGCTAGAATCCGGACATGACGACTCCGGCACACTCCAGCGATCTGGTGAACGTGGTCGCGCTGCTGGGCGCGGCCGTCGTGGCAATTCCGATCTTCCGCAAGCTCGGCCTGGGGTCGGTGCTGGGCTATCTGGTCGCGGGCCTGGCGATCGGTCCGTTCGGGCTGGGATGGTTCGACGAGCCGCAGGCCATCCTGCATGTCGCGGAACTCGGCGTGGTGATGTTCCTGTTCGTGATCGGCCTGGAGATGCGTCCGTCGCACCTGTGGAGCCTGCGCCGGGAGATCTTCGGTCTCGGCACGCTGCAGATCGCCGTCTGCACGCTGGTGCTGACCGGCATCGGGTTGCTGCTCGGTTTCCGCCTGCCGGTGGCGTTCATCGCCGCGGCGGGCTTCGTGCTCACCTCCACCGCGGTGGTGATGCAGTTGCTGTCCGAGCGCGGCGACGTGGCGTTGCCGCCGGGGCAGAAGATCGTGTCGATCCTGCTGTTCGAAGACCTGTTGATCGTTCCGCTGCTGGCGGTGGTCGCGTTGATGGCGCCGATGGCGGCGCCCGCGGGCGAGCCGCATCGATGGACCTCGATCGCCGTCGGCGCCGCCTGCATCCTGGGATTGCTGGCGGCGGGTCGCTGGCTGCTCAACCCGTTGTTCCGGCTGCTCGCCCAGGCCAAGGCGCGCGAGGTGATGACGGCCGCGGCGTTGCTGGTGGTGCTGGGCGCGGCGCTGCTCATGCAGCTGGGCGGGCTGTCGATGGCGATGGGAGCGTTCCTGGCCGGCGTGCTGTTGTCCGAATCCACGTTCCGCCACCAGATCGAGGCGGACATCGAGCCGTTCCGCGGGATCCTGCTCGGGCTGTTCTTCCTGGGCGTGGGCATGGCGCTGGACCTGTCGGTGGTGGCGGCGGACTGGCGCTCGATCCTCGTCGGCGTGTTCGCCCTGATGGTCGGCAAGGCCGTCTGCATCTATGCGGTCGCGCGCTTCATGGGCAGCAGCGGACGCCAGGCCGTCGACCGGGCCGTGCTGATGGCGCAGGGCGGCGAGTTCGCGTTCGTGCTCTTCTCCGCGGCCGCGGCGGCGGGCGTCGTCGATGCCAGGATCAGTGCGAGCCTGACCGCGATCGTGGTGCTGTCGATGGCGTTGACGCCGCTGTTCGTGCTGATCCAGCAGCGCCTGATGCCGGCGCTGAAGCCGGCGCTCGACGGCGTGGAGGAGGTCCGCGACCAGAGCGGAAGCGTGCTGGTCATCGGCTTCGGCCGGTTCGGGCAGGTGGCCAGCCAGTCGCTGCTGGCGCGCGACGTCGATGTGACGATCATCGACAACGACATCGAGATGATCCAGAGCGCGGCGCGTTTCGGCTTCAAGATCTACTACGGGGACGGGGCGCGGCTCGACGTGCTGCATGCCTCCGGCGCGGCCACCGCGCGGGCCATCGCGGTCTGCACCGACGACCGCGAGGCCACCGACCGCATCGTCGAGCTGGCCGCGCAGGCATTCCCGCACGCCAAGCTGCTGGTGCGCTCCTACGACCGCGAGCATTCGCTGCACCTGATCAAGGCCGGGGTCGACTACCAGATCCGCGAGACCTTCGAATCGGCGGTGGAGTTCGGCCGCTCGGCCCTGGTCGAGCTCGGCATCGACGCGGACGAGGCGCAACTCATCGCCGGCGAGATCCGCAAGCGCGACGCGGAACGCTTCGAGCTGGAGATGGCCGGCGGCGGGCTGCGCGCCGGCGCGGCGATGCTCTACGGCAACCAGCCCGGGCCGACGCCGACGCCGTTCACCACGCCCAGGCGCGAGAGCCGCAGCCTCAATCCGGGCATGCCGGTGCCGCCGCCTTCCGGACAGGCGGCGGACTAGTCGAGGAAGCGCTGCAGCGCCTGCAGGTAGCCCGGTGCGCCGGAGATCGAGTTGTGGTCGGCCTCGGGGAAGGCGGCGACGAGCGGATGTCGCGGCAACGCCTTGATCAGCGCGTCGGTATTGGCTGCCGGAATCACCTGGTCGCGGCCGGCGCGCAGGATCAACAGGCGGCCCTGGTGCCTGGGCAGATACAGGTCCGAACGATAGCCGTCGCGCAGCAGCCAGCGCACCGGCAGCCAGCGGTAGTGCGCCTGCGCGGTGGCGGCGAGACTGTCGAACGGCGTCACCAGGGCCAGACGCTGCACCGGGCGTCGCGAGGCGAGATAGCTGGCGACGCCGCTGCCGAGGCTGCGGCCGATCACGTCGACCGGCAGCTCGGGGTGGTGCGCATGCACATGGTCGTACAGGGCCAGCGCATCGGAAAACAGCGCCGCCTCGCTCGGCGAGCCGTCGCTGGCGCCATAGCCCCGGTACGCCAGCAGGTAGGCGGTATGCTTGGGAAACGCCTGCACGTGGTCGCGGAAGCCGCGCAGGTCCTCGCCGTTGCCGCCGAAGTAGAGCAGGATGCGCGGCCGGCCGGGCTGCCGCCGCCACCCCCGCAGGACCGCGCCGTCGTCGCGCTCCAGTGCGAAATCGGTGGCGCCGGCGCCAACCCTGGTGGCCTGGGGGAAATAGACCAGGTCCTGCTGCCTGAAGTAGAGCAGGGCGCAGATGCCGAGGTAGAACGTGGCTGCCAGTACCGCGGCGATGCCGAGGATGCGCGCCATGGCGGCGCTCAGTCGGCGTGGCGCTTCTGGGCGGCGGCGAACGCGGCCAGTTGCTCGGGCGTCGCGTCCTTCTGGTGGCGCTGTTTCCAGTCGGCGAACGGCATGCCGTAGACGGCCTCGCGGGCCTGCTCCTTGGTCATCGGCACGCCCTGCGCGTCGGCGGCCTCGCGATACCAGTCCGCCAGGCAATTGCGGCAGAAGCCGGCCAGGATCATCAGGTCGATGTTCTGCACGTCCGGGCGTTCCTGGTTGAGGTGTCGCAGCAGGCGGCGGAATGCGGCGGCTTCGAGCGAAGTTGTGTCGGCCATGGCGGAATCGGGGAGAATAGACATTCCCGGACTTTACACCCCCCGCCGATGACCGCCAGCGCGACCCCGTCCTTTCCTGCCCGCATCCTCGACGGCAAGCGCATCGCCGAGGACCTGCTGGACGAGCTGAAGGTCCGGGTGGACGCGCGCCTGGCCGCCGGCAGGTCGCGCCCGGGGCTGGCGGTGGTCCTGGTCGGCGGTGATCCCGCCTCGGCGGTGTACGTGCGCAACAAGCGCCGTGCCGCGGAGAAGGTGGGCATCGAGGCGTTCGACTACGACCTGCCGGCCGGCACCACCGAGGCCGAGCTGGGCAGCCTGATCGACCGCCTCAACGCCGATCCCAGGATCCACGGCATCCTGATCCAGCTGCCGCTGCCGGGAATCCCGGACGCGAACCGGCTGATCCAGCGCATCGACCCGCGCAAGGACGTCGACGGGTTCCATCCGCAGAACGTCGGCCATCTGGCGCTGCGCGAGTTCGGCCTGCGGCCGTGTACCCCGCGCGGCATCGTGACCTTGCTGTCGCACACCGACCAGCCGGTCCGCGGCCGCAACGCCACCATCGTCGGGGTCAGCAACCATGTCGGCCGGCCGATGGGGCTGGAGCTGCTGATCGCCGGCTGCACCGTGACCAGCTGCCACAAGTTCACTCCCAAGGACGTGCTCGAGGCCAACGTCCGCAACGCCGACATCCTGGTGGTCGCGGTCGGCCGCCCGGGGCTGGTTCCCGGCGAGTGGGTCAAGCCCGGCGCGGTGGTCATCGACGTCGGCATCAACCGCCTGGACGACGGGCGGCTGGTCGGCGACGTCGGCTTCGAGGCGGCAGCGCAGCGCGCCAGCTGGATCACGCCGGTGCCGGGCGGGGTCGGTCCGATGACCGTGGCCACGCTGATGCAGAACACGATCGAGGCCGCCGAGGCCGGCTGAACCTCCGGTCGCCCGGACAACACAGCATTGCGCCCGCGACGTTCCGCCCCAGTGTCGTCGGCGCCGGTTTAAGGGTAAAATGTCGCGCTTCCCCAAACTTTCGGGTCCGCCGATGCTGCGCATCCAGGCTGAAGCTCTCACCTACGACGACGTTTCGCTCGTTCCCGCCCACTCGACCGTCCTGCCCAAGGACGTCAGCCTGGAAACCCGGCTGACGCGCGACCTGCGCCTGAAGCTGCCGATCCTGTCGGCGGCGATGGACACCGTCACCGAAGCGCGCCTGGCGATCGCGATGGCGCAGATGGGCGGCATCGGCATCGTCCACAAGAACCTGTCCGTGGAGCAGCAGGCCGCGGAAGTGGCCCGGGTCAAGAAGTTCGAGTCGGGCGTGATCCGCGACCCGATCACGGTCGGGCCGGAAACCACGATCCGCGAGGTGCTGGCGATCACCCAGGCGCGCAACATCTCCGGCGTGCCGGTGGTCGACGGCGGACGCCTGGTCGGCATCGTCACCCACCGCGACATGCGCTTCGAGACCGAACTCGACGACCCGGTACGGCACATCATGACCAAGCAGGATCGCCTGATCACGGTCAAGGAAGGCGCCGACGCCGAGGAAGTGCTGAGGCTGCTGCACAAGAACCGCATCGAGAAGGTCCTGGTGGTCAACGACGGCTACGAGCTGCGCGGCCTGATCACGGTCAAGGACATCCAGAAGAAGTCCGACTTCCCCAACGCCGCCAAGGACGCCAGCACGCGCCTGGTGGTCGGCGCGGCGGTCGGAGTCGGCGGCGACACCGAGAAGCGCGTCGAGGCGCTGGCCGCGGCCGGCGTGGACGTGGTGATCGTCGATACCGCCCACGGCCATTCGCAGGGCGTGCTCGAACGCGTCGCCTGGGTCAAGAAGAGCTTCCCGCAGCTGCAGGTGATCGGCGGCAACATCGTCACCGGCGACGCCGCGCTGGCGCTGATGGACGCCGGTGCCGACGCGGTCAAGGTCGGCGTCGGCCCGGGCTCGATCTGCACCACGCGCGTGGTCGCGGGCGTGGGCGTGCCGCAGATCACCGCCATCGACATGGTGGCCGAGGCGCTGCAGGACCGCATCCCGCTGATCGCCGACGGCGGCATCCGCTACTCCGGCGACATCGGCAAGGCGCTGGCCGCCGGCGCCTCGACGGTGATGATCGGCGGCCTGTTCGCCGGCACCGAGGAAGCACCCGGCGAGGTCGAGCTGTACCAGGGCCGCAGCTACAAGAGCTACCGCGGCATGGGCTCGCTGGCGGCGATGGAGAAGGGCTCCAAGGACCGCTACTTCCAGGACGCCTCCGACGCCGACAAGCTGGTGCCGGAAGGCATCGAGGGCCGCGTGCCGTACCGCGGCTCGGTCGGCGGCATCGTCCACCAGCTGATCGGCGGCCTGCGCGCGACCATGGGCTACGTCGGTTGCGCCACCATCGAGGAAATGCGCAGCAAGCCCAAGTTCGTGCACATCACCGGCGCCGGCATGCGCGAGAGCCACGTCCACGACGTGCAGATCACCAAGGAACCGCCGAACTACAGGGCGGGCTGACGCGCATCCGGGAATGGGGAATCGGGAGTCGGGAATCGATGAACCCCCAAGTGTCGCCGCTTCTTCCATTCCCGATTCCCCGTTCCCGATTCCCGGCTCCATGACCAGCATCCACAACGACAAGATCCTCATCCTCGACTTCGGCGCGCAGTACACGCAGCTGATCGCCCGCCGCATCCGCGAGCTGGGCGTGTACTGCGAGATCTGGGCCTGGGACCACGATCCGGCCGAGATCGCCGGCTTCGGCGCCAAGGGCATCATCCTGTCCGGCGGTCCCGAATCGACCACGCTGCCGGGCGCGCCGGCGGCGCCGCCGCAGGTGTTCGACTCCGGCCTGCCGATCCTGGGCATCTGCTACGGCATGCAGACCTTGGCCGCGCAGCTGGGCGGCGCCACCGAGGCAGCCGACCAGCGCGAGTTCGGCCATGCCGAGGTCGACGTGGTCGCGCCGGACGCGCTGTTCGCCGGCCTGTCCGACCATGGCGGCGCCCCCAGGCTCAACGTGTGGATGAGCCACGGCGACCACGTGTCGCAGGTGCCGCCGGGCTTCACCGTCACCGCCGTCACCGAGCGCATCCCGGTCGCGGCGATGGCCAACGAGGAAAAGCGCTGGTACGGCGTGCAGTTCCATCCGGAAGTCACCCACACCCTGCAGGGCCAGACCCTGCTGCGCCGCTTCGTGGTCGACGTATGCGGCTGCGCGACGCTGTGGACCGCGGCCAACATCATCGAAGACCAGATCGCGCGCGTGCGCGGGCAGGTCGGCGACGACGAGGTGATCCTGGGCCTGTCCGGCGGCGTCGATTCGTCGGTGGTCGCGGCGCTGCTGCACAAGGCGATCGGCGACAAGCTGACCTGCGTGTTCGTCGACACCGGCCTGCTGCGCTGGCAGGAAGGCGACCAGGTGATGGCGATGTTCGCCGAGCACATGGGCGTCAAGGTGATCCGCGTCAACGCCGCGGACCGCTATTTCAAGGCGCTGGAAGGCGTGGCCGATCCGGAAGCCAAGCGCAAGATCATCGGCAACCTGTTCGTGGAGATCTTCGACGAGGAGTCGAACAAGCTCAGCAACGCCAAGTGGCTGGCGCAAGGCACGATCTACCCGGACGTGATCGAGTCGGCCGGCAGCAAGACCGGCAAGGCCCACGTCATCAAGAGCCACCACAACGTCGGCGGCCTGCCCGAGCACATGAAGCTGGGCCTGGTCGAGCCGCTGCGCGAGCTGTTCAAGGACGAGGTACGGCGCCTGGGCGTCGAGCTCGGCCTGCCGCGCAGCATGGTCTATCGCCACCCGTTCCCGGGCCCGGGCCTGGGCGTGCGCATCCTCGGCGAAGTGAAGCGCGAATACGCCGAGCTGCTGGCCAAGGCCGATGCGATCTTCATCGACGAACTGCGCAAGGCCGAGCTGTACGACAGGACCAGCCAGGCCTTCGCCGTGTTCCTGCCGGTGAAGTCGGTCGGCGTGGTCGGCGACGCGCGCGCCTACGAGTGGGTGATCGCGCTGCGCGCGGTGGAGACCATCGACTTCATGACCGCGCACTGGGCGCAGCTGCCGTACGACTTCCTCGGCACGGTAAGCAACCGCATCATCAACGAACTGCGCGGCGTCTCGCGGGTGGTCTACGACATCTCCGGCAAGCCGCCGGCGACGATCGAGTGGGAATGACGGAAGGCCCTTCAGGGACTATCGCCAGCTAGCAAGACGAGTTGACGGTGGCGCTGGCGGTAAGAATCGAGGCCGGATTGAGACACTCTCGTTCACTACGGGGGACTTTACGTCCGGGGGGCAGGTCAAATGCATGAACGGTGCGCCAGCGGACTGCCCCCGAGTCAGAATTTCAGTGTCACTGCACTCATCAGAATAACGAGCGCGGCATAACGAGCGCGGCGCAGAGCCGGGGATAGCCACCGTGCTCACGAAGTGCAAGGGCGATATCGCAATGCCCGAATGCGATGGCTGTTTCCCGCAGAGCAGCGACCATTGCTTATAGGAGCCGGCCACTCGTCGAATTTCCTGGATAGGGGTGCAAAGGCCATGGAAGCCTTGGCAGCCCCTTTGGCCTCGGTTCCTGCTGCATTCCTGCCGCATCAGCTTCCGCGTGCCTGTCCTTGCGTAGAGGCGAAGTTCTGGCGCGCGCGCTGGATTTCCTCGTAATGCTTTTCAGCCCATATCCATACCCCGCAGAAGGCCTGGCTCAGGCCGTCGCCTAGAGGCGTCAGCGCATAGTCCACGTGTGGAGGGACCACCGGGTGCACCGTGCGCTTGATCAGCCCGTCCTCCTCCATTTTGCGAACTGTTTGCGTCAGCATTTTCTGGCTGATCCCGGCGACGGCCTTGCCAAGCTGCGTGAAGCGCAGGGTGCCGTTCTCCTGCAACGCCTCTAGGACGAGCATCGTCCATTTGTCGGCAACTTTCCCGATGATGTCCTTGACAAGAGCCTCGATGGCCGGATCGACCGGGGCCGGGCTCGTGCCGTGCCTGCGTGCCTCGGCGTTGGGATCTGGGCCGGTTCTTTGCATCTAACACTCTCTTTTCGGTGTGTATGGAACTTTAGGGTGCCTACTTCACAAAGGAGAGTATGAGATTTATCGTCCAGACGGACAACACTCGGGAAACCATCCTTATGCAGACGACCGGCAACACCATCCTCATCACCGGCGGCGGATCGGGCATCGGCGAAGCGCTTGCCCACCGTTTCCACGATCTGGGCAATACGGTCATCGTCGCGGGGCGGCGAATGGAACCATTGCAAAAAGCGATCGGGACGCGGCCGCGCATGCACGCCCTGACGGTCGACATGGAAGACGCCGGGAGTATCGCCTCCTTCGCCGAACGGCTTGTCGCCGAGTTCCCGACCCTCAATGTACTGGTCAACAATGCCGGCATCATGCGTTTCGAGGTGCTGGACCGTCGGCGAAACTTGCGCGACGCGCAAGCCACCGTCGCCACCAACTTGCTCGGCCCGATTCGCCTTACGGACGCCTTGGTCGAGCATCTTGCGGCCAAGCCGGATGCGGTGATCGTCAACGTTAGTTCGGGCCTGGGTTTCGTCCCGCTGGTCGCAGCACCGACCTATTCGGCGACCAAGGCGGCGCTGCACAGCTATACCGTCGCGCTGCGCGAGGCGCTGCGCGGCAAGGTGGACGTCATCGAACTGGTGCCACCGGCCGTGCAGACGGGCCTGACGCCTGGTCAGGACACTCGGCCCGGCTATTTGCCCCTTGAGGCGTTCATCGACGAGGTGATGACGTTGTTCCAACGACGGCCAACACCCCAGGAGATCCTGGTCGAGCGTGTGAAGTTCCAGCGGAATGCGGAGGCGGAGCACCGCTTCGACGAGGCAGTGAAGACGCTCAATGAAGCGGCCCGGATCGCGCGTGAAGCGCAGGCTTGAGCCTGCGATCCTCCGGAAGACCTTCTATGCACGTAAGCCGGAAGCGGCGGGGAAACTCGCCGCGCCGCGCCGTTTCATCGATGGCGGTCAAGGCTGCTGGCAGCCAGTCCTAAGTCGGCTGAAGACAATTGAGGAAGACAGTCACCGGGAGTTATTGACAGTTATGTCAATAACATCTATCGTCGATGGCTTATGGCGAGACCAAGAGAATTCGACCGGGAAGAGGCTCTAGACCGCGCGATGCGCGTGTTCTGGGATAAAGGCTATGCCGCGACCTCTACGGACGAATTGCTGGACGCGATGAACATCGGCCGGCAAAGTCTGTACAACACCTTCGGCGACAAGCGCCGCATATATCTGGAAGCGCTCGAGCGCTACCAGTCGATGACCATCTCCCGCCACATCGACAACCTGGATGGCCCGGCGTCGCCGCTTGCCGGGCTGGAGGCGCTGCTGCTCGGATTGGTCCCGAAGAAGGATAGTGACGATCCGCAAGGTTGCATGGGCGTCCATGCGATCTGCGAGTTTGGCGACGAGGATCCGGAACTGGCGGCCGTGCATGGCCGTACCGCTCCTGCACTGGGCAGGCATTTGCTTGCCCGCATCCGAGAAGGACAGGACGCCGGCGAACTCGATATGCAGATGGATGCGCAGGAAGCAATGGCGTTCGTCCAAATGACCATGCAGGGAATGCAGGTCGCTAACCGCGCCGGAGTGAAATCGAAGGAGCTGCGTGCGATGGCGAAGTTCGTCATCGACCGCTTGCGGGCACGCTGACGAAGTATTCGAGGCTCTTTCTTTTTGCCTTGTTTTTGACCAATCAATCAATAAAGGAGTTGAAGTGACCGAGAACCAGCAGAAACGCAGGCGTGCAATCGTGTTCGGCGGATCGCGTGGCATCGGTGCCGCCATTGCGCGCCGGCTTGCGCGGGACGGTGCACAGGTGGCATTGACCTACGTCTCGGCACCGAAGCACGCAGCCGAAACGGTAGCGGCAATCGAGGCTGATGGCGGGGTCGCACTGGCCATCAAGGCGGACAGCGCCGACGCGGACGACATCCGCCAAGCGGTCGCTCAGGCGGTCAGCCGATTCGGCGGCTTCGACATCGCAGTGGTCAACGCGGGAATCATCAAGGTCGGGGACTTTTCCACGTTCGGCATCGACGACCTCGACCATATGCTGGACGTCAACGTGCGAGGCGTGTTCATCGCGATCCAGGCTGCGGCCGAGCACATGCAAAGTGGCGGGCGCATCGTGACCATCGGCAGCAACACCGCGGTGCGCAGCGGATATCCCGGCGCCAGCGTGTACTCGATGACGAAGGGTGCGGTGGCAGTCATGGTGAAGGGCATCGCCATCGACCTGGCACCGCGCGGAATCACCATCAACAACGTGCAGCCGGGGCCGACGGCTACGGACATGACGGCCGGGCAGATTGACTACATTCGATCGCTGGTGCCGTTGCAGCGCGTGGCGGAGCCCGACGAAATCGCCGGCCTGGTCTCCTATCTGACAGGTGCGGAGTCTGCGTACATGACCGGCTCCAGCCTGACGATAGACGGCGGCTCGGCGTTGTAACGCCTGGGTGACGACCGTGAGCGGTCTGGGTGCGCGGTCGTGAACTGCGCACCCAGGCTTTGGACCCTCACCGAATGGCCACCGGGTTGATGTTGACCTGGGTGGAGCCGACGTACAGCGGCTGGCCGAGCACGAACAGGAATTCCCAGGCCTTGTCGCGCACCAGCGCGCGGCTGTCGATCAGCTCCAGGTTGTAGATGCCGCGCTTGGCGAGCATGTACTGGTTGACCGGGAACTCCTCGCCGCTCGGGTTCGGATAGACCTCGGATGCCCAGGTGTCGCCGCCGAAGGCGACGATGTCCTGATCGGCCAGCCACTTCGCCGCCTCCATGCCGATGCCCGGCTCCACTTCGAGGAACTGCTTGTCGTCCTTGCCGATCAGTTCCAGCCAGCCGGTATTGAACAGCACCACGTCGCCCTTGCGCAGCGCGATTCGCTGCTTCTTCAGCACCGCCTGAATGTCGGCGATCCCGAACTCGGTGCCGCCAGGCACGATGTCCTGATCGTAATGCGCGGTCATGTCCAGCACCACGCCGCGGGTGACGATCGGCGGCACCTTCTCGATGCCGAGCTTCTTCACGCCTTCGACGGTAACGAAGTCGGCCGCCATGTTGCCGTTGTAATAGACATGGTCGATGCCAATGTGGCCGATGCCGTTCAGTTGCGTGCCGACGCCGGTCCAGGCGTTGACCAGTTCGTCGTTGAACGTGAACTTGTTTGGCCCCGTCGACTGTCCGGCCTGCTCGCCCGGCTGCACGTTGTACAGGTGGAAGCTGCGGTGGCGGAATGCGGGCAAGTGCTTGTCGATCGGCACCGCCAGTGGATAGGTCTTGCCGGCCTTGACCAGCCCGACCGCCTGCATGACGACATCCGGTGTGAGCAGATTGGCGGCCCCGATCTGGTCATCGGGACCGTAGGCCGAAGGGTGCCAGCCGGCAGCCGCAGCAGCACGGGAACCGGCCGGGACGGCCGAAGTCGGTGCGTTGGGTGAAAGGGACTTCTTCATCAGATATCTCCTTTTGGTTTGCGGCAGGGTTTCAAGCCCTCGAAGCAGCCAGAACGGGGTAGTCGGTGAGGCCGTGCGCGCCGCCGCCGAACAGCGTGTCGCGGTCATGCGCGTTGAGCCGCGCATCGAGGCGCAAGCGGTCAGGCAGGTCGGGGTTGGCGACGAACGCCCGGCCGAAGGCGATCAGGTCGGCCCAGCCCTCGACGAGCGCCTGCCGGGCGCGTTCGCCGGTGTACTTGCCCGCGTAGATCAGCACGCCGGGGAACACCTCGCGCAGCCGCCGCTTGAACGCAACCGGCATGTCCGGCGCGTCGTCCCAATCGGCTTCGGCGATGTGGATGTAGGCCACGCCGATCTCGCCGAGCAGCTTCGCGGCGGCCGTGTACGTGGTTTCGGGATCGGCGTCCACGCAGCCGTTGAGCGTGGTCAACGGCGCCAGCCGGATGCCGACGCGTCGAGCGTCGCCCACGCCGTCGGCCAGTGCCCGCGCGACCTCGCCCAGGAACCGCAACCGGTTCTCCAGCGAACCGCCGTATTCGTCGCTGCGATCGTTGGCGTGGGAGTCGATGAACTGGTTCACCAGGTAGCCGTTGGCGGCGTGCAGCTCCACGCCGTCGAAGCCGGCCTCGGCCGCATTGCGCGCCGCCTGACGGAACTGCTCGACGACCTCGCGCACCTCGGCTGCGGTCAGCGCCCGCGGCATGGACGCCTGCACGAAGCCGGGCATGCCGTCGCCGTCGGCGACGAACACGTTGACGCCTTCGGCCTGCAGCGCCGACGAGGACACGGGCGATCGGCCGCCAAGCAGACTGGTGTGGCTCAAACGGCCGACATGCCAGAGTTGGGCGAAGATGCGCCCGCCGGCGGCGTGCACCGCATCGGTGACGAGGCGCCAGCCGGCGACCTGCTCGGGCGTGTGGATGCCGGGCGTCCATGCGTAGCCCTTGCCCATCGGCGCGATCCACGTGCCTTCGCTGACGATCAGGCCGGCGCCGGCACGCTGTGCGTAGTATTCGGCCATCAGCCTGTTCGGCACGTCGCCGGGCTGGCTGGCGCGCGAGCGCGTCATCGGCGGCATCACGATGCGATTGGGCAGGTCGAGGCCGCCAAGCGTGAGCGGCCGAAAAAGAGGATCGGTGGTATCAGGCATCACAGGACTCCAGGGCCGGCGCGTTTGCGTCGGCCGAATGAAAAAGGGGCAGCACGTACTCGGCAATCTCGCGGAAGGTCTCGTCGAGCGGCCGCTGGTTGCGGCGAAAGTGCAGGCCGACATGATCGACGCCGGCCGCGCGCAGGGCCTGCAGTTCCGCGACCAAGGCGTCGCGGCCGCCGCGCAGGCCGAAGCGATGGCGCTGGATCGGCGCGTCGGCGCGCTCGGCCAGGTCGAGGTGGACGAAGCTCGCATAGGGCTTGGCGCCGGCCACTGTGCGCCAGGCCGCGACGCGGCGCTGGTGGTCCTCCGGCGTACCGGGGTAGGCCAGACAGCCGTCCATGTGCCCGCCAATCCAGGCCGGGGTCTGCTGCGCCAGTCCGGCCACCAGCAGCGGTGGCGGTGCGCGTCTCGGCAATACCGCCAGGCCGTCCGGCAGGCGGGCATGCCCACCGTCGCGCAGCAACGCGACCTGCTCGCGGAAGGCTGCGCCGCGGCTTTCGAAGTCGCGGCCGAACAGCGGGTATTCCACCGGTCGATCGCCGCTGGCGACGCCAAGCAGCAATCGGCCGCCGCTCAGGTGCCGCACCGTCGCGGCCGATTTCAGGGTCAGCAGAGGCTCGCGCAACGGCAGCACCGCCGCGGCGGTCCCGAGCAGAATGTCGCGCGTGATGCCGGCCAGGTAGCCCAGGTAAGCGAACAACTCGAACACCTGGGCTGCGTCGCCGAAGGCCGGATCGTAGATCGGCACGTCGCGCACCCACAGCGCCCGGAACCCCAGCCGGTCGGCCAGTCGTGCCAGCTCGGCATGGCGCGCAAGGTCCGGCTCGCCCGGCCGGCGTCCGGCGTTACGCCGCGCCTGGTCGCCGGCAGCCGTCCAGTCGTTGTCCAGCGGAGCCTCGATGCCGATGCTGAAACCGCCGGCGGTCAGTCGGGCGAGAGGGGCTTGCATGGACATCTCCCGTCTCAGTCCCACGCCGGGGCCAGGCCCTCGGGGCTGACCTCGCGACCATTGCGTTCCAGCGCGGCGATCTGCGCCATGTCCTGGTCGTCCAGCCGCAACTGCTGTGCCAGCAGATTGCTCGCCAGGTTCTCGCGCTTGGTCGAGGACGGGATCACCGCATAGCCCAGCTGCAGCGCCCAGGCCAGCGCCACCTGCGCCGGCGTGGCGTCGTGCTTGCGCGCGATCTGGCCGATCACCGGATCCTTCAGCACCTTGCCGTAGGCCAGCGTCATGTACGACGTGACGGCGATGCCTTGTTCCTTGAGGAAGGCGACCAGCCTGCGGTTCTGCAGGTAGGGACTCAACTCGATCTGGTTGGTGGCGATGGCGTCCTTGTCGACCGCTTCGATGGCCTGCTGCGT
The DNA here is from genome assembly GCA_003505795.1 of Lysobacteraceae bacterium. Classification (GTDB taxonomy): domain Bacteria; phylum Pseudomonadota; class Gammaproteobacteria; order Xanthomonadales; family Xanthomonadaceae; genus UBA8801. The sequence continues at coordinate 31,532 of DNXT01000312.1, forward strand.
CAGGGCGATGTTGAAGTTGGAGATGCCGATCTGCCGGGTCAGGCCGAGTGCCTTGGCCTCGGCCAGTGCGGCCATGTACTCGGGCAGCGCAATGCCGTTGCCCGGCGCCGGCCAGTGGATCAGGGTCAGGTCCACGTAGTCGGTGCGCAGCCTGGCCAGGCTGTCGCGCAGGCTCGGGACCAGCCTGTCCTTGGCATGGTTGTCGGTCCAGATCTTGGTGGTGACGAACAGGTCGGCGCGCGCCACGCCGCTCTCCGCCAGGGCTTGGCCGACCTCGGCTTCGTTGCCATAGATCTGTGCGGTATCCACGGCACGGTAGCCGAGGTCGAGCGCGTTGCGCACCGAGTCGACGACGGTCGGGCCGGTCAGGCGGAAGGTGCCGACGCCGAAGGAAGGAATGTTGCTCATGGACTGCTCCTGTAAGTTGAGGAGGGAGGACAGAAACCGATCTGATTCATGCGCTTGCCGGCCGTGCCATCGACGCGCGGCGATCGAGGCGCCCGCTCAGCACGGTCAAGCCCAACGCGCCCAGCGTCACCAGCGCGGCGATCCAGGGGGTATGCGCGAGGCCGAGGTGGTCCACGACCAGCGCACCGGTCCAGGCGCCGCCCGCCACGCCGAGGTTGAAGGCGGCGATGTTGAAGCCGGAGGCGACATCGACGGCCTCGGGCGCGACTCGCTCGGCCTGCTGCACCACGTACACCTGCAGGCCCGGCACGTTGCCGAAGGCGACTGCGCCCCAGGCCAGCACCGTCAGCAGCACCAGCGGCTTGCTCGGCGCGGTGAAGGTCAACACCAGCAGCACCGCGGCCAGCAACAGGAAGATGGTCTTCAGCGCGCTCACCGGCCCTTTGCGGTCGGCCAGTCGGCCGCCCCAGACGTTGCCGACGGCCACCGAGACGCCGTAGGCCAGCAGTACCGCACCGACCATGCCGGGGGCGAAGCCTGCGATGTCCTGCAGGATCGGCGCAAGGAAGGTGAAGGCGATCAGCGAGCCGCCGTAGCCCACGGCGGTCATCGCATACACCAGCAGCAGGCGCGGCTGCATCAGCACGCGGGCCTGGCGCCGCAGCGGCGCCGGCGGCGTGTGCGGGATGTTGCGCGGCACGAAGGCCAGCGCGCCGAGCAGCGCGACGAAGCCGAACAGCGACACCGCAAGGAAGGTGGCGTGCCAGCCGTAATGCTGTCCGATGAAGGTGCCCAGCGGGATGCCGGTGACGAACGCCACGGTCATGCCGGAGAACATGGTGGCGATGGCGCTGGCGGCCTTCTCGCGCGGCACCAGGCCGGTGGCGATGATCGAGCCGACCGAGAAGAATACGCCGTGGGCCAGGCCGGTCAGCACGCGCGCGGCGACCAGCGTGCCGTAGCCCGGCGCCTGCCAGGCGACCAGGTTGCCGGCGGTGAACAGCACCATCAGCCCGACCAGCAGGGCCTTGCGCGGCACCCGGCCGGTGGCCGCGGTCAGCAGCGGCGCGCCCACTGCCACGCTCAACGCGTACAGGCTGACCAGCAGGCCGGCCGAAGGCACGGAAACGCCCAGGTCGGAGGCGATGGTCGGGATCAGGCCGACGATGACGAACTCGGTGGTGCCGATCGCAAACGCACTGATCGTTAAGGCCAAGAGAGCAAGTGGCATGGCTGCATTCGAAGACGGGGGGGAATGTCGCCAGTGTCCCCCTTCTTGCGTTTGCCGAAAAAGCCGCCTATAAGCAGAATACTATTGATTAATAATCAAGAATGAAGATCACCCTTGATGAGATGCAAGCGTTCATCGCAGTGGTCGATACGGGCTCGATCACGGCGGCCGCCGAACAACTGAAGCAGACCGTCTCCGGCGTCAGCCGCGCGCTCGGCCGGCTGGAGCGCAAGTTGCACACCACGCTGCTGCGGCGGACGACGCGACGGCTGGAACTGACGGAGGAAGGCTCTGCTTTCCTGACCCAGGTTCGCGCCATCGTCGCCTCGGTGGACGCCGTCGAGGAACAGATGGCGGCTCGCCTGGAGCAGCCTGCCGGGCGCCTGCGCGTGGACGCTGCCACGCCTTTCATGCTGCACGTCATCGCGCCGTTGGTGGACGGCTTTCGCGAGCGCTATCCGCAAGTGGAGTTGCAGCTCGCCAGCAACGAGGGCATTACCGACCTGATCGAGAAACGCACCGACGTTGCGTTCCGCATCGGCGTGCTGAAGGACTCGACGCTGCATGCCCGTCCGATCGGCAGCAGCCGGATCCGGGTACTGGCCAGCCCGGACTACCTGCGGCGCCACGGCACGCCGACGAAGGTGGCGCAGCTCGCCCAGCATGTGCTGCTGGGCTTTACCCAGCCGGAATTGCTGAACGAATGGCCGCTGCGCGACAACAGCGACAATCTGGTGCATGTCCAACCAGCGGTCGCCTCGTCCAGCGGCGAGACCTTGCGGCACCTGGCCCTCTCGGGGGCCGGCATTGTCTGCCTGTCGGACTTCATGACGCGGCAGGATCGCCAAGAGGGACGGCTGGTTCAGCTTTTTGCTCGTCAGACCCTCGATGTACGGCAGTCCATCAACGCTGTCTACTACCGCAACACGGCGCTGTCATCGCGCATCACTTCCTTCGTCGATTACGTGGCACGGCGGTTGGGCAGGCGCGCCTTCGAGGAATAGGGTGAAGCCGGGACGGCTGGATGGATCGCCCCGCAAATTCCAGGTGGCCACTTCCGACGCCCCGGCCTCGACGCCTACCAAGCGGAGGCTTGCCACCTGCAAAGGGATGCCAGGCTTGGTCGCGCCAATCCGGGGATCAGCAAGAGCTTCCCGGCCGTAGCACGGCTTTCCATGCCGGCATGGGCGCGACCGGCTTCGAGCAGGGGATGCTCACCGCCTTTGGTGACCTTCGACGTGTCCTCGGTGATCCGGTCGAAAAGCTGTTTGGTGTGCGTCCACGGCAGCTCGGTGCATGGATGTGGTCCGTGAAAGCCCCTTTGCCACCTGCGCGCTCGATGAGGGCAACCGATCCGACGCCCTGGTCTTGCCGGTAAGACATTTTCTATAGCGCCAGATCCTTGTTCGCTTCCTCGGAGCCGCGGCGCTTCGCGTAGTTCCTGCGTGCCGCGTCCATGCGCGGCGCGTTCCCGATGACCCACTCGGCGAGCGCCCGCACCGGAACGAGAAGTTCCCGCCCAAGTTCGGTCAGCGCGTACTCGACCTGAGGCGGTGTCGCGGGCGTCACCGTACGCGAAACGAAGCCGTTTTCCTCCAGGTCCCGCAAGGTCGAGGCCAGTACCTTCTGGCTGATCTCGCCGATCTCGCGACGCAGCGCATTGAAGCGGTAGGGACCGCCTCCGAGAACGTGCACCACGAGCATCGTCCACTTGTCGCTGATCCGCGCCAGCATGCGGCTGATGTGCTCGCACTCGGCGCTATCCCCGTGGTGAGCAGGTTTCCTCAAAGTGCCTCCTTGTCGGCCTCGAAAGCGTGTCGTAGCGTGGTTTCTCCTGGAAACCAGCATACAAGAGGTTATCGTGAGCTCAAAACCGAAGATTGCCGTCATCGTCGGCTCGACCCGTCCCACCCGATTTGCCGACGTACCCGCGCAATGGATTCTGAAGCAGGCCCAGGCCCGCGGAGACATGGACGTGGAGCTGGTCGACCTGCGCGATTACCCGCTGCCGTTCTTCGACGAGATGGCCTCCAACATGTGGATGCCCAGCCGGAATCCCGAGGCGATCCGCTGGCAGGAAACGGTCGGCCGCTTCGACGGGTACATCTTCGTGGTCGCCGAATACAACCATTCGGTCACCGGCGTTCTCAAGAACGCGCTGGATCAAGCCTACAAGGAATGGAACCGGAAACCGTTCACCGCGATCGGTTACGGCGGCATCGGCGCGGCGCGCGCCGTCGAGCATCTGCGGCTGATCGGCGTGGAACTGCAGATGGTGTCGACGCATGCCGCGGTCTACATCGGCGGCAGCGACTTCTTCGCCATACATCCGATGTTCGGCAACAAGCCGATCGAGGCTATCGAGGCCAGCCTGCTGCCCTCCGCCAAGACCGCGCTCGACGAACTGCTGTGGTGGGCCAAGGCAACGATGGCCGCGAAAGCGCTCGAAGCATGATCCGTCCGGACACGACCACTCGATCCGGGCGAAGGATCACCCACCGCACGCGCGGCCGCGGCGCCCGGTTCATCAGCCCCGATGAACTCGGGCAGGCGCTCAAGCCGTTCGTCTATTTCGACCTGTTCGACAAGGACGGGCCCGAATTGATGTTCGGATTGCATCCCCACTCCGGTATCGCAACGGTGACCTGCGCATTCGAAGGCGCAATCGCCTACACCGATCCAGGTGGCGGGAAGGGCACCGTCCTGCCTGGCGGCTTCGAGTGGATGATGGCGGGCAAGGGCATGTGGCACGGCGGCGGCGCAGTCGCAGGGCGCGTGGCCGGGTTCCAGCTGTGGCTCGCAATGCCGCCGGAGCTGGAACTTGCAGATTTCGCTTCGCGTTACGTCGAGTCCAACGAAATCGATGAGGACGGTCCCGCGCGCGTTCTGCTGGGTCGCAGCGGCGCGGCGACGGGTAGGGTCGCATCCGACTTGCCCGTCACCTTGCTAACCGTGCGGCTCGCCGCCGGGGAGACCTGGCGCTTCACCCCGTCCGAAGGGCAGGGCCTGCTCTGGATCGCGCTCGCGGAGGGCGCGCTGTCGGTCCCGGACGACGTTGTTGCCGGCGAATTGGTCGTCTTCGAGCGCTCGGACGGCGGCGTCACCTTCGAAGCGAAAAGCGACGCCCACTTCGTGCTGGGCGCCTCGAAACCGCACGACCACGAGCTGGCGATCGGCGACTACTCGGTTCACACCAGCCCGGACGCCCTGGCGCAAGGGGAACGGCACATCCGCAAGCTTGGCGCCGAACTGCGCAAGGACGGCCGCATCTGACCCCGCTCTCCGCTCGGGCCCGGCCCGAGGTCGCCGCATCAGGGCGGCTGTGGCAGGCAGTCGTTTGCCGAATTGCTCGCGGATCCGGAGGCGCCTGGGCCCCCCATCATTCAACGGGAGAATGCAGCGATGACACTGGAGACCTTCAGAACGATCTTCGGCCTTGAAAGGCAACCGGCGCCTCTCGACCAATCGGTGCTGGTCCTGGTCGACATCCAGCGGGAATACCGCGACGGCCGGGTGCCGCTCGCCAATGTCGATGCCGCGGCGGACGAGGCCGGGAAGCTGCTGGACCTGGCGCGGCGCCGCGGCGTGCCCGTCTTCCATATCGCGCACGATGCAGGGCCGGGCGCCGCGGCCTTCGCCAGCGACGGCGCGTATCGCGACTTCCTGCCGCAGGTCGCCCCGCGCGAGGGCGAACCGGTCATTTTCAAGCGCCATGCCAATGCCTTCCTCGGCACGGGTCTGGCCGACAGTATCCGCGAAACCGGCCGCGGTGCCGTCATCCTCGCGGGCGATACCGCCGGCGTATGCGTCTCCACCACCGCGCGCGCAGCAGCCGAGGAACATGGTCTGCGGGTGACGGTGGTGGCGGATGCCGTGGCCGCGCGCGACGTGCCCGATCCACTGGGCGGCACGATCGATGCGGAAACGGTGCGCCGCGTGGCGCTGGCCGAACTGTCGGATCTGTTCGCCGTGGTGGTGAAGGACAGTGGCGTATGGGGCGAATAATGCGTCGCCGGGGAGCGGGCGCCGCCACACGTGCCGACAAGACCTGAGAGTCGTCCTCAACGCGTTCGCCGCCTGCTACATCGGCTCCGACTCCCCGCCTATTCCAATGTCCATGGCGCCGACCTGGCGCGATTGTCCTCGCTCGCGATCGAACGCGGACAGGCCGGTGCGCCGTACCTCGCCGTCGCCGGGGAAATCCCGTGCCGCTGGATCGCCGAGGCGGTGGCGCGCGACCTCGGCGTCAGGACGCGCAGCCTGAGGCTGGAGGCGACGGCAGGTATTCGGTCCCTTCGTTGCCTTGCTGCAATCGGCGTGCGGCCGCTCGCGCGATCCGCGGACGCGATCCGGGCTGGAAACCCGCCGAACTCGACCTGCTGTCGGAGATCGGCGAGCCGCGGCGGCGCGTGTTCGCGACCCCCCAATCCAAGCAGGGAGGAAATCCATGAAGATCCATGAAAACAAGGTCGCGATCGTCACCGGCGGCACGCAGGACATAGGCCGCGGCATCGCCGATCTTCTTGCACAAAAAGGCGCCAGGGTCGTGATCGGCAATCGCGGGAACGCCGACGAGGCCGCAAATGCGATCGGCGATGGCGCCATCGCCGCGGACGTGACGAGCGAAGAAGGCTGGTGACGGGGCAGACGCTGGTGGTCGACGGCGGCCTGCTGTGGCTGTGAAGGGGACGAGTGACTTCCCAGGTGCTTCCCGGAGGGTCCTCGACGCCACGCCGGATCGCCGACGGGATCCTCCGGATCCTGCCGGTGTGGCCCCACATCGAACGGCTTCTTCGCTTGTCGCGAACCGTTCGGTGCCGTGGCTTCCCGCGCGACGGCAGCCGCGGCCTAGCGCACGACGGCGAGCGCGGCGCGGGCTTCCTTGAGGAAGCGCTGGGTTTCGGCCGGCGTCGGCAGGTTGGCGGCGATCTGCTCGAGGATCTGCCCGATATCGCTGGAAGCCTCGAATGCCTCCTCGCACAACAGGCTGGCGATCGGGCCGAAGTAATTGAGCGAGATCTTCTCGATCACTTCGCGCTGGCGGGCGAGCGCTACGCCGCTGCCGGCGGAGGGGGCGGCGCCCGGCGCCTTCGCCGTGGACGATGCCGCAAGCGCGGCGTCGTTCTCGAAGCCGCCGAGC
>DNXT01000313.1:0-2740 GCA_003505795.1 Lysobacteraceae bacterium
GAGGTCATCACGATCGGGCGCAGGCGCAGGCGCGCGCCTTCCAGCGCCGCGGCCATCGGCGAGCGGCCGGCCTTCTGCTCGGCCTCGGCGAATTCGACGATCAGGATCGCGTTCTTGGCCGACAGGCCGATCGTGGTCAGCAGGCCGACCTGGAAGTAGATGTCGTTGACGAAGCCGGCCAGCGTGGTCGCCGCGACCGTGCCCAGCACGCCGAGCGGGATCACCATCATCACCGCCACCGGGACCGACCAGCTTTCGTACAGCGCCGCCAGGCACAGGAAGATGAAGGCCACCGAGGCCGCGTACAGCCACAGGGTCTGGTTGCTGGACAGCTGCTCCTGGTAGGACAGCCCGCTCCACTGCAGGTCGAACCCCTGCTGCTGCGCCACCAGCGCCTGCATCCTGTCCATCGCCTCGCCCGAGCTGCGGCCCTCGGCGGCGCTGCCCTGCAGCTGCACGGCGGAAAGGCCGTTGAAACGCTGCAGCAGCTGCGGGCCACGGGTCCAGTGGCTGCTGGCGAAGCTGGAGAACGGGGCCATCTGGCCATCGGCGCCGCGCACGTACCACTGGCCGATGTCCTCCGGCGCCGAGCGGAACGGCGCATCGCCCTGCAGGTAGACGCGCTTGACCCGGCCGCGGTCGATGAAGTCGTTGACGTAGCTGCCGCCCCAGGCCGTGGACAGGGTGGAATTGATGTCGCCCTGCGACAGCCCCAGTGCGCTGGACTGGGCGGAGTCGATGTCCAGTTGCAGCTGGGCCTTGTCGCCGAGTCCGTTGAGGCGCACCGCGGTCAGGTCCGGATCGTCCCCGGCCTGCTGCAGCACCCGGGCCTGGGCCTGGGCCAGCGCGTCGCGGCCGATGCTCTCGCTGTCGCGGATCCACAGTTCGAAGCCGCTGGACTGGCCCAGTCCGCGCACCGCCGGCGGCGACAGCACGCTGACCCTGGCATCGGCGAAGCGGCGGAAATGCGTGTTGGCGCGCTCGATGATCGCCGCGGCGGTGTTGTGGCGGTCGCGATCGCCCCATGGCTTGAGCGCCAGGAAGCCCTGGCCGGCGTTCTGGCCGGTGCCTGCGTTGTTGCGGCCCACGACCAGGAACACCGCTTCGACGTTGGCCTTCTCGTCGTTGACGAAATAGTCGTTGATGCGCTGGGCCAGTTCCTCGGTGCGCGCCATCGGCGTGCCTTCGGGCGTGGTGAACTGGACCATGACCTGGCCCTGGTCCTCCACCGGCAGGAAGCCGGTGGGCATGCGCAGGTACAGCGCGACCATGGCGACCACCACGAGCGCGTACAGCGCCATCCAGCGGCCGGGACGGGTGAGCAGCACGCCCATCCGGCGCCGGTAGGCGTCCTGGCCGCGCTCGACGTTGCGGTTGAACCAGCGGAAGAACCGTCCCGGCCTGCGCTCCTTCTCCACCGGCTTGAGCAGCGTGGCGCACAGCGCCGGCGTCAGGGTGAGGGCGATGAAGGCCGACAGCGCCATCGCCGAGGCGATGGTGATGGAGAACTGCCGGTAGATGATGCCGGTGGAGCCGCCGAACAGCGCCATCGGCAGGAACACCGCGCCCAGCACCACGGTGATGCCGACCAGCGCGCCGGTGATCTCGCCCATCGAGCGCTCGGTGGCCTCGCGCGGCGGCAGCTGCTCCTCGTGCATGATCCGCTCGACGTTCTCCACCACCACGATGGCGTCGTCCACCAGCAGGCCGATCGCCAGCACCATGGCGAACAGGGTCAGCGTGTTGATGGTGAAGCCGGCGATGGCGAGCACGCCGAAGGTGCCCAGCAGCACCACCGGCACGGTGATCGCCGGGATCAGCGTGGCGCGCGCGTTCTGCAGGAACAGGTACATCACGACGACCACCAGCACGATGGCCTCGATCAGCGTGTGCACCACGCCTTCCACCGACACGCGCACGAACGGGGTGTTGTCGCGCGGATAGGCCACCTGCATGCCGGGCGGGAAGGTCGGCCGGAGGCGCTCGATCTCCGCGCGCACCGCGTCGGCGGTCTCGAGCGCATTGGCGCCGGAGGCCAGCGACACCGAGAAGCCCGAGGCCGGGAAGCCGTTGAGGAAGCTGCTGGTCTGGTAGTTCTCCGCGCCGATCTCCACCCGCGCCACGTCGCCCAGGCGCACGCTGGCGCCGTTGGCCTGGGTCTTGAGGATGATGGCGCGGAACTGCTCGGGGGTCTGCAGGCGCGACTGCGCGGTGACCGTGGCGTTGAGCGCCTGGCCGGGGCCGGAGGGCGGGGCGCCCAGCTCGCCGGCGGTGACCTGGGTGTTCTGCGCCTCGATGGCCGTGCGCACGTCGCCGGGCATCAGCTGGTAGGCGTTGAGCCGGTGCGGGTCCAGCCACACGCGCATCGCGTACTGGGCGCCGAACACGTTGATCTCGCCGACGCCGTTGATCCGGCTGATCGGATCCTGCAGGTTGCTGACCAGGAAGTCGGCCACGTCCACGCGCGTCATCTTGCGCGTGGTGTCGTACAGGGACACCACCATCAGGCTGTCGCCCTGCGACTTGGCCACGGTGACGCCCTGCTGCTGCACTTCCTGCGGCAGGCGGTTGAGCGCCTGGTTGACGCTGTTCTGCACCTGGACCTGGGCGATGTCCGGGTCGGCGGCCTGGTCGAAGGTGACGCTGATGCGGGCCTGGCCCGAGGACGAGCTGGTCGAGGAGAAGTACAGCAGGTGGTCGATGCCCTTGATCTGCTGTTCGATCACCTGGGTGACGCTGT
>DNXT01000313.1:2942-3271 GCA_003505795.1 Lysobacteraceae bacterium
CGATCACCTGGGTGACGCTGTCCTCGACCGTCTTGGCCGAAGCGCCGTTGTAGTTGGCGGTGATGTTGACCTGGGGCGGGGCGATGTCCGGGTACTGCTCGACCGGCAGCGTGGCCACGGCGATGGCGCCCATCGCCATGATGCAGATGGCCAGGACCCAGGCGAAGATCGGGCGGTGGATGAAGAAGCGCGGCAGCATGGTGCGCTCAGTCCCGCGGCTTGGCGACGGGCTTGGCGCTGACCTTGGCGCCGTCGCTGAGGCCCTGCGCCCCGGACACCACGATCCGGTCGCCGGCCTCGAGGCCGGCCGCCACCAGCCAGCGGTCGCC
>DNXT01000230.1:0-283 GCA_003505795.1 Lysobacteraceae bacterium
ATGGGCGGGGCAGCCGCTGGAGGCGCGCGCGGCGCTGCTGCGCAAGGCCGGCCAGGAGCTGTCCCGCCGCCGCGAGGACATCCAGCGCATCATGACCGCCGAGATGGGCAAGCTGCGCCGCGAGGCGCTGGCCGAGGTCGACAAGTGCGCGCAGGCCTGTGCGTTCTACGCCGACCACGCCGCGGACTACCTGGAGCCGCAGCCGATCCCCACCGAGGCGCAGCGCAGCTACGTGCGCTACGAGCCGATCGGCTGCGTGTTCGCGGTGATGCCGTGGAACTTC
>DNXT01000230.1:498-2848 GCA_003505795.1 Lysobacteraceae bacterium
GTGATGCCGTGGAACTTCCCGATCTGGCAGGTGTTCCGTTTCCTGGCGCCGGCGCTGATGGCCGGCAACGTGGCGCTGCTCAAGCACGCCAGCAACGTGCCGCGCTGCGCGGACGCCATCAACCAGGTGCTCGAGGCCGCCGGACTGCCCGAGGGCGTGTTCGGCGTGCTGCACATCGACAACGACCAGGCCGCCGAGGTGCTGCGCGACCGGCGCGTGGCCGCGGTGACGCTGACCGGCAGCGAGCGGGCGGGGCGCTCGATCGCCGCCAATGCCGGCGACCAGCTGAAGAAATGCGTGATGGAGCTGGGCGGCAGCGACGCGTTCGTGGTGCTGGAGGATGCCGACCTCGACAAGACCGTCGAGGCGGCGCTGAAGTCGCGCTTCGACAACAGCGGCCAGACCTGCATCGCGGCCAAGCGCTTCATCGTCGTCGACGCGGTCGCCGACGCCTTCACCGCGAAGTTCGTCGCCGCCGCGGCCCGGCGCCAGCTCGGCGATCCGCAGCAGGAATCGTCCACGCTGGCGCCGATGGCGCGCGCGGACCTGCGCGACGAACTGCACAAACAGGTCCAGGCCAGCATCGACAAGGGCGCCAAGGCGTTGCTCGGCTGCGCGCCGGTGGCCGGCTCGTACGCCGGCTATCCGGCCTCGATCCTGGACGGAGTGAAGCCGGGCATGCCGGCCTACGACCAGGAACTGTTCGGGCCGGTCGCCGCGATCATCCGGGTCGGCGACGAGGCCGAGGCGGTGCGGGTGGCCAACGACACCGTGTTCGGCCTCGGCGGCAGCGTCTGGACCGCGGATGCGGCGCGCGGCGAGCGCGTCGCCCAGCAGCTGCAGTGCGGCGCGGCCTTCGTCAACGCGATCGTCAAGAGCGACGTGCGGCTGCCGTTCGGCGGCACCAAGCGGTCCGGCTTCGGCCGCGAGCTGGCCGAACACGGCATCCATGAGTTCATGAACATCAAGACGGTCTACGTGGCTTGAGGCAGGGATTGGGGATTCGGGATTGGGGATTCGCAAGAGCGCTTCTCACCAATCCCGAATCCCCAATCCCGAATCCCTGCTTCACAACCACTTCGCGCGCTTGAACAGCCGGTACAGCACCAGGCACGCCGCCGCCACGCCGGCGATCAGGATCGGGTAGGCCCAGCGCCCGCCCAGTTCCGGCATGTGCGCGAAGTTCATGCCGTACCAGCTGGTGACGAGGGTCGGCGCCGCCAGCAGCGCCGCCCAGGCGCCGAGCCGCTTCACCGTCTCGCCCTGGGCCAGGGTGACCAGCGACAGGTTCACGCTCAGTGCGGTGCCGAGCATCTCGCGCAGGGTGTCGATCGCGTCGTTGATCCGCACCGCGTGGTCGAGCACGTCGCGCAGGTAGATGCCGACCTCGCCGGGGATCAGCGGGCCCGGATTGCGCTTGAGGTGGGCCAGCACGTCCTGCAGCGGCGCCACCACCAGGCGCATCTTGTTGAGCTCGCGCTTGAGCTCGTACAGGCGAATGACGGTCCGGCGCCGGTAGCTCTCGGCGAAGATGTCCTTCTCCAGCGCCTCCAGCGTGTCGCGGAACTCGTCCATGATCGGCAGGTAGTTGTCGACCACGAAGTCGAGTACGCCGTAGAGGCTGAAGGAGGCGCCCAGCGACAGCATTTCCGGTTCGCGCTCCATGCGCGCGCGCACCGGCGTGTACGACAGCGAGGCGCCGTGGCGCACGGTCAGCAGGAAGCGCGAACCGAGGAAGGCATGGGTCTCGCCGTAGCGGATGCGTTCGTCCAGCAGTTGCGCGGTGTTGACCACCACGAACAGCGAATTGCCGTAGCTCTCCACCTTGGGCCGCTGGTGCGCCTTCAGCGCGTCCTCGATCGCCAGGTCGTGCAGGCCGAACTCGGCCTGCAGCATGCGCAGCACCGCCTCCTCGGGCTCGTACAGGCCGACCCAGACGAAGCCCTCCTCGCGCTGCAGCTCTTCGCTGATCTGCTCCAGGCCGATGTCGTGGCGCTTGCCGTGCCGGTCGTAGTACGCGCAGGTGACCACGCAGGCCGGGTTGGCGGGCTTGTGTTGATGCTCGGTTGCCATGCCGGGCATCGTGCGTCAGCGGCGTGGCGGCGGCAAGCCGCGGCGCCGCAGCGCGAACGCCAGCGCGGCGTGGAGCGGCAGCAGCAGCACGATCCACTGCATGTTGAACTGCGGCTGGAACGACAGCCAGTGGATCAGCAGCGCGACCACGCCGCAGGCGACCACCAGCCACGCCGTCGCGCCGAACCAGCGCCCGGGCGGGCGGCGCCGCACGATCCAGCCGATGGCGCCGGCGATCAGCAGCACGCACAGCGGGTTGAGCAGCAGCAGGTTGCGG
>DNXT01000243.1:0-4653 GCA_003505795.1 Lysobacteraceae bacterium
CGCGCCGGGCACGCCGCGGCCGGGCAGCGGCGCGACGATCTCCTTGCGGTCGCTGGCGCTGCCGCGGCGGCGCCGGATCAGGTCGGAGATCATGAACAGCGCCGCGGCCGCGAAGGTGCTGTGGGCCAGGTAGTAGAGTCCGGCGCCGACCGCGCCGGCGTCGTCGAGCGAGAACGCGACGAACAGGGTCGCGGCCGACAGCACCACCAGGTACGACACCAGGATCCGCAGCCGCGCCGCGGCCATCACCCCGAGCGCGGCCAGCACCAGCGTGGCGATGCCGGTCCACATCAAGGCGCCGTCGCCGAAGCGGTGCAGCGCGCCGGCGTCCTCGCCGAACCACAGCGACGACACGCGCAGCACCGCGTACAGGCCGACCTTGGTCATGATCGCGAACAGCGCGGCGATCGACGCCGGCGCGCGCGAATAGGTCTCCGGCAGCCACAGGTACAGCGGCAGCAGCGCGGCCTTGCTGCAGAACACCAGCAGCAGCAGGCCCAGCGTGGCCTTCAGCAGGGCCTGGTCCTGCGCCGGCACCTGCGCGATGCGCAGCGCCAGCTCGGCCATGTTGAGCGAGCCGAGCAGGCCGTACAGCAGGCCCAGCGCGACCAGGAACAGGGTCGAGGCGGCGACGTTGAACACCACGTAGTGGAAGCCGATGCGGATGCGCAGGCCGCGGCCGCCGCTCAGCAGCAGGCCGTAGGAGGCGATCAGCATCACCTCGAAGAACACGAACAGGTTGAAGATGTCGCCGGTCAGGAACGCGCCGTTCAGGCCCATCAGCTGGAACTGGAACAATGCGTGGAAGTGCGGCGCGCGCCGGTCCCAGCCGGCGCAGGCGTGCAGCAGGCACGGGATCGCCAGCAGCGTGGTGGTCAGCAGCATCCATGCCGACAGGCGGTCGGCCATCAGCACGATGCCCAGCCGCGACGGCCAGTCGCCGAGCAGGTAGACCTGCACCTGGCCGTCGGCGCTGCGCGCGAACAGCGCCAGCACCGCCAGCGCCAGCGCGGCCAGCGCGGCCCACGCCACGGCGCGGCGCACCTGGCGCCCGAAGCGGCGGTGCTCGACGAACAGCGACAGCGCCGCGCCGAGCATCGGGATCAGGATGGGCAGGATCGGCAGGTGGCTCACTTGCGCGCTTCCTCCGCGCCCGCCGGTCCGGTCCGCTCCGGGTCTTGCTCGTGCGCATCGACGTGGTCGCTGCCGTTGTCGCCGCGGCTGCGCATCGCCAGCACCAGGCTGACCGCGGTCATCGCGAAGGCGATCACGATCGCGGTCAGCACCAGCGCCTGCGGCAGCGGGTCGGTGTGCTGGGCCAGGGTCGGGGCGACGCCGTCGCGCATCACCGGCGCCTGGCCCTCGCGCAGGCGTCCGCCGGCGAAGATCAGCAGGTTGGTGGCATAGGACAGGAAGGTCAGCCCGAGGATCACGTCGAAGCTGCGCGCGCGCAGCAGCAGGTAGATGCCGATCGCGCCCAGCACGCCGATCGCGCTCGCCAGTGCCAGTTCCATCAGTGCGCTTCCCCCGTGCGTGCCGAGCGTTGTGACGGATCGATCTGGCCGCGATGGGAATCGCGCGTGCGCGAGGGCTTGATCGTGCCCATCATCGACAGCACCAGCATCACCGAGCCGAACACCACCAGGTACACGCCGGTGTCGAAGCCCATCGCGCTGGCCAGCTCGAGCTCGCCGAGCAGCGGCAGCTGCAGCTCCAGGTGGCCGCTGGTCAGGAACGGCACGCCGAACAGCATCGACGCCGCGCCGCTGGCCAGCGCCAGGATCAGGCCGCTGCCGATCAGGCGGATGTAGTCGAAGCCGAAGCGCGATTCCACCGAGGCGGTGCCCTGGATCACGTACTGCATCAGCAGCGGCACCGCCAGCACCAGGCCGGCGATGAAGCCGCCGCCGGGCGCGTTGTGGCCGCGCAGGAACAGGAAGATCGACACGGTCAGGGTCAGCGGGAACATGATCTGGGCCAGGTCGGCCGGGACCGGCAGCCTGATCGGCGGTCCCGGCATGGCCTTCTCCGGCGCCATCCGCGAGCGCCGCAGCAGGGCGTGCACCACCAGCCCGGCGATCGCGAACACGGTGATCTCGCCGAACGTGTCGAAGCCGCGGAAGTCGACCAGGATCACGTTGACCACGTTGCGGCCGTAGGCCTCCGGCAGCGAGCGCAGCAGCATCTCGCCGGCCATCGTGTCGCTGGGACGGGTCATCAGTGTATAGGCCAGCGCCGCCAGCCCGGCGCCGGCGACGATGGCCAGCGCCGCGTCGCGCCACTGGCGCAGGCGGCCGCGCTCGACGCGCGAGAACTCCGGCAGGTAGTTCATCGCCAGCAGCATCAGCACCAGCGTCACCATCTCCACCAGCAGCTGGGTCAGCGCCAGGTCCGGCGCCGACAGGAACACGAAGGTCAGGCTGACCGCCAGGCCGGTGCCGCCCAGCACCAGCACCGCCAGCAGGCGCTGCCGGTACAGGAACAGGCCGCCGAGCGCGCAGACGATCATCAGCGTCCACAGCGCCCAGCCGAGCAGCGGGATCGGCTGCGGCGCCGGCCACCCCGGCAGTGCGCCGGCGCCGACGAACGGCGCCGCCGCCACCGCCACCGCGGCGGCCACCAGCAACAGCAGCATGCGCTGCAGGTTGCCGTTGGCGATCGCGTCGGTGAAGCGCGAGGCGAGGCCGAACAGCGCGCCGAGCTGCCAGTTGAACAGCCGCCGCCCCTGCGAACGGTTCTCCACCGCGTGGAAGTCGAGCAGCTTGCGCAGGCCCACGTACAGCGCCACGCCGCCGACCACGCCGGCCAGGCTCATCGCCAGCGGCCAGCTGAAGCCGTGCCAGACCGCCAGGCTGTAGTCGGGCAGCTGCGCGCCGAGGATCGCGCCGGCGCCGGCACGCAGCACCGGCGCGACGGTCCAGGCGGGGGCCACCCCGACCGCCACGCACACCAGCACCAGCACCAGCACCGGGATCTTCATCCAGCGCGGCGGCTCGTGCGGCGGCGTGTCCAGCTCGCGCGGCCCGTCGCCGGGAAAAGGACCCCGGCACATGGATGTGCCGTGCTCTTGCGAGGGACTCGCAAAGAAGGTGTCGTGGACGAAGCGCAGGCTGTAGGCCACGCCGAGCACGCCGGCCAGCAGCGCGGCGACGGTGGCGGCGATGCGCATCGGCTGCGGCGCCTCGGTCTCCAGCGCCACCGCGAAGAACATTTCCTTGGAGAGGAAGCCGTTGAGCAGCGGGATGCCGGCCATCGCCAGCGAGGCGATGATCGCCAGCGTGCTGGTGAACGGCATCAGCCGGCGCAGGTTGCCGAGCCGGCGCATGTCGCGGGTGCCGGTCTCGTGGTCGATGATGCCGGCGGCCATGAACAGCGAGGCCTTGAACACCGCGTGGTTGAGGATGTGGAACACGCCGGCGACCACCGCCATCGGCGTGGACAGGCCGAACAGCATGGTGATCAGGCCCAGGTGCGAGATCGTCGAGTACGCCAGCAGGCCCTTGAGGTCGTGCTGGAAGATCGCGTACCACGCGCCCAGCAGCAGCGTGATCGCGCCGATCGAGGTCACCGTGTAGAAGAACAGGTCGCTGCCGGCCAGCGCCGGGTGCAGCCGCGCCAGCAGGAACACGCCGGCCTTCACCATCGTCGCCGAGTGCAGGTAGGCCGACACCGGGGTCGGCGCGGCCATCGCGTGCGGCAGCCAGAACTGGAACGGGAACTGCGCGCTCTTGGTGAACACGCCGGCCAGCACCAGCATCAGCGCATACGGATACAGCGGGCTGGCGCGGATGAGGTCGCCGGCGGCCAGCACCGCGTCCAGATCGAAGCTGCCGACGATGCGGCCGATCAGCAGCACGCCGCCGAGCAGCGCCAGGCCGCCGCCGCCGGTGATCATCAGCGCCATGCGCGCGCCTTCGCGGGCGTCCTGGCGATGCGACCAGAAGCCGATCAGCAGGAACGAACTGATGCTGGTCAGCTCCCAGAACACCATCAGCAGCAGCAGGTTGCCGGACAGCACCATGCCCAGCATCGCGCCCATGAACAGCAGCAGGTAGGCATAGAAGCGCGGTGCGCTGTCGCGCTCGCTCAGGTAGTAGCGCGCGTACATCACCACCAGCGCGCCGATGCCCAGCACCAGCAGCGCGAACATCCACGCCAGCCCGTCCAGCCGCAGCGAGAACGCCAGCCCGATCTGCGGCAGCCACGCGTATTCGCCGCGCACCACGTGGCCGCCCAGCACCGCCGGCGTCAGCCAGCCGAGCACGGCCAGGCCCAGCAGCGGCGCCGCGCCGGCCACCCATGCCAGGGCGGTGCGCGCAACGCGGTGCAGCAGGGCGACGGCGACGGCCATCAGGAACGGCAGCGCCAGCAGGAGTTCGAGGAACGGGATCATGCAGGGAATACGAGATTCGCGAGCAGAGGCCCGAGTCTAACAAACGTATTCACATTGCCGACTCCAATCATGAACGCCTGTTCTGTTTGAGCGCCGGACATGGCCGGGACGAGCCGGAGCGTGTCGCCGAGGATGTGCTCGAGCGTGTCTCCGATTCGCGAAGGGCGGGCCGGAAGCTTGGCCAAGGAGGCGCTGCCGATGCCCGCGCCGCCGGGAGAGCGAGGGGCCGGAATGCCTGGCGCGCCGCCGCGCGGGGCGAT
>DNXT01000243.1:4897-5018 GCA_003505795.1 Lysobacteraceae bacterium
TGGCGCGCCGCCGCGCGGGGCGATGCTTCCGATTGAGGGCTTTTTGTGGGAGGGACTTCAAGTCCGCGCCCCTGGGAGAGCGAGGGGCCGGAATGCCTGGCGCGCCGCCGCGCGGGGCGAT
>DNXT01000242.1 GCA_003505795.1 Lysobacteraceae bacterium
ATGCCGCGGCCGCTCCTGGATGCCGTCGCGGGCCGGCGCCGCGCGCTCCGGGCCGGCATTCCTGCCCACCATCAGCAGCAACTGCCGGCCGTCCAGCGGCGTACCGCCCTCGACGAAGCCGTCCGCCTCCCGGATCGCGAAACCATCGCCCCACCACAGCGACGGATCCACCGCCACGTAGCGCGCGAACGCCTGCGGCGTCGAGAACAGCGCATGCAGCACGAACAGGCCGCCGTACGAATGGCCCCACAGCGTCTGCCGGCCGCGGTCGATCTTCGCCCGCTGCTCCACCTGCGGCTTGATCGCGGTCTCGATCAGCGCCAGGAACGCATCGGCGCCGCCGCTGCGCCGCTCGGGCGCGATCGGGTCGGTCTCGGCCGCCCCGTCGCTGCGCGTTGGCGGCGTGTAGTCGAAGGCGCGCCCGCCCGGGTCGATGCGCAGGTCGTTGTCGTAGGCCAGCAGCGCCAGCACCGGCGGCGTGCCGCCCGCGGCCAGCGCCTCCAGCATGGCCGCGTCCAGTTCCATCAGCGCGGCGTTGCCATCCAGCAGGTAGACCACCGGCCAGCCCGACGCGGGCGGCGCGGCCCTGGGAATCGCCAGCCGCACCCGGTAGCGGCGCTCGCCGTCCGCCGACGCCACGCGCACGTCGTCGAAGCGGTAGGCCGGCGTGCCGGTATCGGCGACGGTGGTACCGATCCGCCGCGACAGGTCCGGTTGCGCCTGCAATGGCGGCGCGAGCAGCAGCCAGACCCCGATCCACAGTATTCCCCAGCAATGCTTCATGGTCGTTCCCGCCCTCGGTTTCGATCGTTCCAGCCGCCCGGCCGCCGAGCATGCCGGCCGGGTCGTGCCGCGCGCAGGTCGCGCCTGCTCAGAAGCCCAGGGTCAAGCTGGTCCAGTAGGCGCGGCCGGGCTCGTTGTAGGTGGCCGCGCCGGCGCTGCTGGCGCGGCTGCCTTCGCGGAACACGCGCTTGTCGGCGAGGTTGTTGACGCCGAAGCCGAGGCTGATCGCGTCGGTGATGCGGTAGCGCCCGCTCGCGCTCCACAGCGAGTACGCGCCCAGGGTATCGCACGGGCCGAGGTCCGCGGTGCCGCAGACCGGCTCGTTGTTGCGGTCGCGCGTGGCCTGCTCCTGCCTGCCGTAGAAGGTGGCCATCAACGAGAACGACAGCTGTTCGGTCGGTCGCCAGTCCAGCGCGGTGTTGAAGGTGTATTCGGGGATGACCGACAGCGGCTGGCCGGTCTGCTCGTTCTTGTTGTCGAGCATCCAGGTCAGGTTGGTGTTCCAGCTCAGCGTCCGGCCGCGCTCGCCCAGCAGCGGCATCCGGAAGTTGCCCTCCAGGCCCTGGACCAGCGCCTTGGACGCGTTCACCCACTGGTAGACGTAGGCGCTGCCGGCGGTCTCGTAGTAGTCGCTGTAGCCGGCCACGATCTTGTCGTCGTAGTCGTTGTGGAAGTAGGTCAGCGACGCGTGGTAGCCGTTGTCCGGCAGCCACTCCACGCCGATCTCCTTGTTGATGCTGGTTTCCGAGTCGAGGTCGGCGTTGCCCTGGATGTAGCAGCCGCCGCTGCCGGTGTAGTAGTCCGGGCAGCCGTTGCCGCGGGTGTAGTACAGGTAGTTCGGGTTGGCCTGGTACAGGTTGGGCGCCTTGAACGCGCGCGCGATGCCGCCCTTGACCAGCCAGTCCTCGGCCAGCTTGAACTGCGCGTTGAGGCTGGGGCCGAGGTTGTCGCCGAACTGGCTGTGATGGTCGAAGCGCAGGCCGGGGGTGAGCGTCAGGCGCTCGCCGAGGTAGATGTTGTCCTCCACGAACAGCGCGGTCACCTGCTCGTCGGTCTTGCCGCTGCGGGTGCCGGCGTCGATGCCGCCGACGCCGGTGCCCGACTGCGACATCGAGTACGGATCGTCCAGGCCGCTGTCGCGGTACTCGAAGCCCAGCGTCCAGATGTGGTCGATGCCGCCGATCACCGACGGGAGGTTGAGCTCGCCGTCGGCCGAATAGTCCTTCAGGTTGGAACGGGTCCACACCGGTGCGGCCGCCAGCGAGCCTTCCGGTCCCCCGGCCAGGCCCTCGCTGAGGCGGGTGTTGTCGGTGTCGCCGTAGGAGAACGTCAGCCGCGAAGTGCCGAAGTCCCACTTGCCGCGGTGGGTGATCGCCGCGTCGCGGCGGATCATGACGTTGGTCTCCGCGCCGATCTTGTCCTGCACGGTGGCGTTGGAGGTGTTGAGGTATTCGCCGGCGAAGATGTTGCCCTGGCGGCTGAAGCCGGATTCGAGCTCGACGGTCTGGCTCGCGCTCGGATCCCAGCGCAGCAGGCCCTTGACGTCCTTGTTGCGCACGCCCTCGCGGCCGGCGGCCGGGGTCGCGCCGTTGGAATGCCCGGCGTTGATGTCCGCCGCATCCGCATCGGTCTTGTTGAGGTTGCCGTACACGCGGAACGACCAGTCGCGCGCGAGCGGGCCGCTGAGGGTGAAGCCGGCGCGCTGGCTGCCGCCCTCGTCGCCGTGTTCGGGCACCAGCCCGTACATCGTCATCGAGCCGGCGAGGTCGCCGGTGGGTTTCCTGGTGATGATGTTGATCACGCCGCCGGCCGCGCCGGAGCCGTAGCGTGCCGCCGCCGGGCCGCGCAGGACCTCGATGCGCTCCACCGCCTCGGCCGGCACCCAGTTGGTGTCGCCGCGGCTGTTGCGCTCGCCGGCCACGCCCATGCGCACCGAATCGCGCGAGCTGACGCGGCGGCCATCGACCAGGATCAGGGTGTTCTCCGGGCCCATGCCGCGCAGGTCGATCTGGCGGTTGTTGCCATAGGCGCCGGAGGCACTGTTGCCGGTCAGGTTCACGCCCGGCATGGTGCGCAGGATGTCGGCCAGGTCGTTGGCCGGCGGCCGGCGCTCGATGTCCTCGCGGGTGATGATCGAGGTGCCCAGCGCCTGCTTGGCGATCTGCTCGGCGGTGACGTGCACCGTATCCATCGTCGCTGCCGGCGCGTCGGCCTCCTCGGCCTGTGCCGCGCCGATCGTGGCGGCCAGGGCGGCGAACAGCGGGACGGACAGCGTGGAACGGGTGCAGCGGAATGCGGGGCGCGCAAGCGCCCGTGACCGGCCAGAAGCGGACATGGTGAAACCTCTCGACAGGGGGATGACCACCTCTGGCGAAAGCTTGAGGCGAACGGGTAGCAAAGCGTGCGTGGCTTGGAGAGCGGCGGGCACCTGCGGGTACCGGCCGTGTCTCGACGCTGTCCATCTATGGACGGATTCTACACAAATGAGATCCGTTATCAAAAACGGGGCGGCGGCGAAAGCGCGCCAAACCCCTTGAAAACAGCGGTCGCGCCGGTCATACCAATTCGCTGCGACACAAGGTCGCGGCCACGCCGGCTCACAGCGCGAGCAACTCGCGGAGATCGTCCACCACCGCCACCGCACCGGCCGCTTCCGGATCGAAGCCGCGCAGGTAGCCGTAGCGCACCATCGCCAGCGGCATCGCCGCGGCATGCGCGGCGGCGGCGTCGGTGGCCGAGTCGCCCACCATCAGGCATTGCGCCGGTGCGTATCCGAACTGACCGGCCAGATGCAGCAGCGGTCGCGCCGCCGGCTTGCGCTCCGGCAGCGAATCGCCGCCCAGCCACGCGGAAAAACAGCTCGCAAGATCCAGATGCCGCAACAGCGGTTCGACGAAACGGACCGGCTTGTTGGTGCACACCGCAAGCGTCGCGCCTTGGTCGCGCAAGCCTTGCAGCGCCTCGCGCGCGCCGGGATAGACGCGCGGGGCGTGCAGCAGGCATTGCCCGTAGTGGCGCATCATGTCCGGCATCACCGCGTCCACCGTCACCGCGGCGCCCAGCTCGCGCAATGCGGTGGCGGTCAGCACGCGCACGCCTTCGCCGACCCAACCGCGCACCGTGGCTTCGTCGACCTGCGGCAGCCGCCATTGACGCAGCGTGAGGTTGAGCGCCTCGGCGATGTCGGAGACGCTGTCGACCAGCGTGCCGTCCAGGTCGAAGATCACCAGCGGGTAGCGTGGGTTCATGTGGCAGCAGCATGCGGGGGGAGTGGCTCAGTTTAAGCGGCGGCGCGCGGACTTCGGCCGTTCGCGGGGAGAGCCCCGTCGGGACTGAAGTCCCTCCCACAAGGATTCAAACAAGCCCGGGAAAGGCTCGTCGCGACTGAAGGCGCTCCTACGGAGGGGGCCAAAGCGGCCGGACGCGATCAATCGACCGGAGTGAACAGGTCCGACTGCACGCCGGCTTCCTCGCGGTCGCGAAATCCCGACAATCCGACGCCGGCGAGGCGATAGCGGGTGGCGGCCGGCAGCCCGACCCGCTGCAGCAGCGCCAACGCGAGCGCGGTGAACTGCTGCAGCGTGGCCGGCGGCTGTTCGGGGGTATGGCTGCGGGTGAGGATGCGGAACTGCGCGGTCTTCAGTTTCAGCACCACGGTGCGGCCGACGCGCTCGGTGCGTCGCGTCGCGTTCCAGGTCTTCTCGGCCAGCTCGACGATGGCCGGCTCCAGCGCCTCCAGCGGCAGGTCCTCGGAGAACGTGTCCTCGGACGACACCGACTGCACTTCCTGGTCCGGCTCGACCGGGCGTTCGTCGATCCCGCGCGCGCGGTTGTAGAGCCGCTGCCCGAAGCTGCCGAAATGCGCCTGCAGCTGCTCCAGCGGATGCTCGCGCAGGTCGCCGACGGTGACGATGCCGAGCCCGGCGAGCCTGGCTTCCATCACCTTGCCGACGCCCGGCACCCGGTTGACCGGCAGCGGCAGCAGGAACGCGTCCACCCGCGCCGGGGTGATCACGAACTGGCCGTCGGGCTTGCGCCAGTCCGAGGCGATCTTGGCGAGGAACTTGTTCGGGGCGATGCCGGCCGAGGCGGTCAGCCCGGTCTCCTCGCGGATCTGGGCGCGCACCAGCTGCGCGATCTCGGTGGCCACGCGCATCCCGCTCTTGGCTTCGGTGACATCGAGATAGGCCTCGTCCAGCGACAGCGGCTCGACCAGGTCGGTCTGCCGGTGGAAGATCTCGCGCACCTTTCGCGACACCGCCTTGTAGCGCACGAAGTCCGGCGGCACGAAGATCGCGTCCGGACACAGGCGCTCGGCGCGCATCGCCGGCATCGCCGAGCGGATGCCGAAGCGGCGCGCCTCGTAGGACGCCGCGCAGACCACCGAGCGGGCGCCGCGCCATGCCACCACCACCGGCCTTCCGCGCAACGCCGGGTCATCACGCTGCTCCACGGACGCGTAGAACGCATCCATGTCGACGTGAATGATCTTGCGCATCGGTGGCTTACCCTACGGTGGCGAACGTTCGCCGCCATCATAAGTCACGCCGATCCCGGCACATGCAGGCGCCCGGCGCAATGCGTCGAAATGGCGCGAAACCCCTGAAAACACTACGCCTGCGTACGGATAAAACGTTTGATTGAACGCGTGGCGCTCATGCACTCTTGCCGCCTCTTTCGTTCCACGCAGGACATGTCCCAGATGAACCGCATGCATGCGTTCTCGCGCGACCAGCTGCTTGCCAGCGCGCGCGGCGAACTGTTCGGACCCGGCCGCGGCCGGCTGCCCAACGACCCGATGCTGATGTTCGACCGCATCACCGAGATCCGCGAGGACGGCGGCGCGTACGGCAAGGGCGTGGTGCGCGCGGAGCTGGATATCCGCCCGGACCTGTGGTTCTTCGGCTGCCACTTCATCGGCGACCCGGTGATGCCCGGCTGCCTCGGGCTGGATGCGATGTGGCAGCTCACCGGCTTCTTCCTGACCTGGCTGGACGCGCCCGGCAAGGGCCGCGCACTCGGCTGCGGTGAGGTGAAGTTCACCGGCCAGGTGCTGCCCGACGCCACGCTGGTCAGCTACGAGATCGACATCAGCCGCGTCATCAACCGCAAGCTGGTGATGGCGCAGGCCGATGCGCGCATGCTCGTGGACGGACGCGAGATCTATGCCGCCAAGGACCTGCGCGTGGGCCTGTTCACTTCGACGGAGAGCTTCTGATGCGGCGCGTGGCCATCACCGGCATGGGCATCACCTCGTGCCTGGGCAACGACCTGGACACGGTGTCCTCGGCGCTGCGCGAGGGCCGTTCCGGCATCCGCGCCTTGCCCGACCACGCCGAGGCCGGCCTGCGCAGCCAGGTCGGCGGCGCGGTCGAGCTGGACCTGGACGCGCTGATCGACCGCAAGCTCAAGCGCTTCATGGGCGATGCGTCGGCCTATGCCTACCTGGCGATGCGCGACGCGATCGCCGACGCCGGCCTGTCCGAGCAGCAGGTCAGCGACCTGCGTACCGGCCTGGTCGTCGGTTCCGGCGGCGGCTCCAGCCGCTGGCAGGTGGAGACCGCCGACATCCTGCGCGAGCGCGGCGTGCGCAAGGTCGGCCCGTACATGGTGCCGCGCACGATGTGCTCGGCGGTGTCGGCGTCGCTGGCCACCGCCTACAAGATCCGCGGCCTGAGCTATTCGATCTCCGCCGCCTGCGCGACCTCGGCGCACTGCATCGGCGCCGGGGCCGACCTGATCCGCCACGGCGCGCAGGACATCGTGTTCGCCGGCGGCGGCGAAGAGCTGCACTGGACGATGAGCGTGATGTTCGACGCGATGGGCGCGTTGTCGACCGGCTTCAACGACCGCCCGGCGGTGGCCTCGCGCCCATACGATGCGCAGCGCGACGGCTTCGTGATCGGCTCCGGCGGCGGCATGCTGGTGCTGGAGGACTACGACCACGCGGTGGCGCGCGGCGCACGCATCCACGCCGAGCTGCTCGGCTACGGCGTCACCTCCGACGGCGCCGACATGGTCGCCCCGTCCGGCGAGGGCGCGGTACGCTGCATGCGCATGGCGATGGCCGGCCTCGATCGCGGGATCGACTACCTCAACACCCACGGCACCTCCACGCCGCTGGGCGACGTCACCGAGCTCGACGCGGTGCGCGAGGTGTTCGGCGACGCGGTGCCGCCGCTGTCCTCGACCAAGGCGCTGTCCGGCCACTCGCTCGGCGCGGCCAGCGTGCACGAGGCGATCTACTGCCTGCTGATGCTGCGCGACGGCTTCATGGCCGGCTCGGCGCACATCGACGAGCTGGACCCGCGCGCGGAGGGCTTCCCGATCCTGCGGCAAAGCCGGGAGGCGACGCTGGACACGGTGATGTCCAACAGCTTCGGCTTCGGCGGCACCAACGCCGCGCTGGTGTTCGGGCGGGCGTAGCGAACTGCGGGAGGGGCTTCAGCCCCGACAGCTTTCCCGGTAGAGCCCGTCGGGGCTGGAGCCCCTCCCACAATCGCCGCATCAACGCGCCTGCGGATACTCCCCGTCGAACCAGGGCGCCGCCGGCGGACGCGGCTGCGGCCACAATTCGGCGAGGTCGTCGGCCGCGTACAGGCGGCCGTTCTTCATCACCTGCTGCAGCGCCCGGGTGTTGCCGATGTCCCGGCGCGGGTCGGCCGACAGCACCAGCAGGTCGGCGAACTTGCCCGGCTCCAGGCTGCCGAACTCGGCGGCCCGGCCGATCGCGGTGGCCGAGCCCAGGGTGCCGGCGCGCAGCGCCTGCATCGGCGTCATCCCGCCCTGCACGTGCGCCTCCAGCTCCCAGTGGAAGCCGATGCCCGGGATCTCGCCATGCGAGCCCATGCCGACC
Source organism: Lysobacteraceae bacterium (assembly GCA_003505795.1). Classification (GTDB taxonomy): domain Bacteria; phylum Pseudomonadota; class Gammaproteobacteria; order Xanthomonadales; family Xanthomonadaceae; genus UBA8801. Next base: position 7,640 of record DNXT01000242.1, read on the forward strand.
ACGCCGCCGGCGCGCTGGATCCGCGCCGCGTCGGCGGCCAGCCGCGGATACAGCATCAGCGCCGGGTCCACCCACCGGCGCGACTGCACCTGCTCCATCGCGGCCGCATAGGGGCGCGTGCGCATGAACTTGGCGTCCTGCAGCGGACGGTCGCGCACGACCAGAGCGTCCTGCGCCGGCGGTCCGCCGTTGGCGATCTGCAGGGTGGTGTCGTAACTGGTGCCGCTGCGCGCGATCAGTTCCACCACGTCGCGATACACCGGCGTGGCCAGCGAATGCTCGTTGCCGGCGTAGCCGTCGAGCACCTGGCTCAGGTCCAGCTTCATCGCCAGCGAGCCCTCGGCGGTCGGCATCACCCCGGCCTCGGCCGCGGCCTGCACCAGCCACTGCCGTTGCCGGCGGTTGCCGACCAGGTACTGCTTGAGGTTGCGGGTGCGGTAATGGTCGCGGTAGCGGCGCAGCAGCGCGCGCGCCTCGTCCAGCGACGCCAGCCGGTTGAACGAGAACACCGCCATGCCGGTGGTGGGCGCGCGCGAACCCGCGACCAGGCCCGCGTCGACCAGGTCCTGGTAGGCCAGGTAGTCGATGCTCAGCGACGACGGGTCGAAGGCGGTGGTGACGCCGTAGGCCAGGCGCGCGCGCAGCCCCCAGCTGTCCATCGCGATCAGGTCGCGGCGCACGTCGGCGACGTGGTCGTGGATGTCGATGAAGCCCGGCAGCAGGAATCTGCCGGAGACGTCGCGCACCTCGGTTCCGGCCGGCAGCGCGAAGCTGCCGCGCGCGCCGATCGCGGCGATGCGCCCGTCGCGCACCAGCACGTCGGCATGCTCGATCGCCTCGTCGCCGCGCATCGTCAGCGCGGTGCCGCCACGCAGCAGCAGGCTGCCCTGCGGCCGGTCGCGCGGCAGCTCCACCACTGCCTCGAAGGCCTGCACCCCGCGCGCCGGGTCGGGCGCGTCGGCGCTCCAGTCCGGCTGCCCGGCCGGATTCAGGCGCACGTCGTCCAGCGCGCGCCGGTACCAGGTGGAGCCGATCGCCCAGGCGATCGTGCGCCCGTCCTGGCTCCAGCCGAAGTAGTCCGCGCCCACGTCGGTGATGCGCCGGTGCGCCACGCCCGGTGCCGACAGGTCCAGCGTCGCGCCCGGCGCGGGCGCCGGCAGCAGGTGCAGCTGCTGCGCCACGCTCGCCAGCGCCCACTTGCCGTCGGGACTGATGCGGATGTCGTCCACCGGCACCGGGCCGTCCTGGAAATACCAGCCCGGCCCCTTGATGGTGAGCGCCGGGTCCGCCTTCCCGCTGGACAGGTCGATGGCGAACGCCCCGCTGCCGTCGTGGGCGATGACCCGGCGCGGGTCGGCGCCGAAATGCAGCGTGCCGCCGAGCTTGCCCGCATACACCCGGCGCGGCGGCCCGCCGTCCACCGGGAAGGCCAGCAGGGTCGCATCGCGCACGCTGCCGAACACCATCGACGCCTGCATCCGCGCGCGGTTGTCCGAGTGCACCGACAGCACCTCGCGCCCGTCGCGCGTGAACAGCGGATGGGTGTAGTAGTCGGCCTTCTCGCTCAGCGCGCGCGCGGCGCCGCCGGCCGCGCCGCGTACCCAGACCTGGCCGCCGCGCTCGCCGTCCCAGGTGACGTAGGTCAGCTGCGCGCCGTCCGGCGACCAGGACGGGTGGAACGCGGGCACGCCGCCGGTGTCGAGCTGCCGCGCGACGCCGCTTCCGTCGAGCGCCATCAGGTACAGCCGGCCCAGTGCGGAGAAGGCCAGGGTGCCGCCATCGGGCGAGGCCTGCGGGTCCTGGATCAGGCGCGCGCGCACCGGGCCGGTGTCCTCGCGGATGTCCACCCGCGTCAGCGGCCCCAGTTCGAGGTCCACCGCCGCGGTGAACGGCAGCGGCTGCGCGGGCCGCTTCGGGTCCAGCGGCAGCCGCTCCAGCTTGCCATTGCGGCTCAGGACCACCGCCGCGCCGTCCGCAGTGAAGGCATAGCGCGGCACCAGGTCCTGCCAGCTGCGCGCCTGGCTCTGGTCGTGCTCGATCGGGAACGCCAGCCAGCGGTCCGCGCCGCTGTCCAGGTGGCGCAGGCGCAGGCCGGTCCGGCCGCCGGAACGGGTGGCGTAGGCCAGCCACTGGCCGTCGGGCGACAGCGCCGGCCGGAAATAGCTGCCGGCGAACGGCCGCCGTCCCGGCACGCCCGGCTCCGGCAGCAGGGTTTCCTCCTCGCCGCTGGCGACGTCGCGGCGGACGATGGACCACAGCGCAACGCCGGCACTGTCCTCCTCGCCGCTGCTGCGCGCGAAATAGAGCCGGCTTCCGTCCGGCGACGCCACCGCGCCCAGGCTGCTCCAGCGCTCGCGGCGGCCGGCCGCCTTGATCGGCACCAGCAGCGTTTCCGAGCCGTCCAGGCCATAGCGCCACAGCTCGTAGGCGTTCAACGACCAGCGATAGCGGCTGATGTAGACCGAACCGCCGTCCGGCGCCCACGCCGGCGACGCCAGCACGCTGTCGTCGTCGCCGAAGCTGACCTGGCGCGCGCCGCCGCCGTCGGGCCGCACGATCCACAGGTTCTCGGCACCCGACGCGTCGCTGACGTAGGCGATCCAGCGGCCGTCGGGCGAGTAGGCCGGCTGCGCGTCGAACGCCATCCCGCGCGTGATCGGCGTGGCCCTGCCGCCCGTGCTGTCCAGCGCGTACAGGTCGCCGAGCAGGTCGAACACCAGGTGCTTCCCGTCGGGCGAGACGTCCAGCGACATCCAGGTGCCTTCGTCGGTCTCGAACGCGACGCGGCGGGCCGGCTGCAGC
>DNXT01000175.1 GCA_003505795.1 Lysobacteraceae bacterium
TTCCGATCTCCGGCGGTGCGGGCGGGCCGAGCAGATCGGCCGGTCCCGCCACCGGCGCTTCCGGCGGCGGCGCGGTCTTCGTCGTCGGCGGGTGCTGGCTGCATGCGGCCACGACCAGGGCCAGGGCGATCACTGACATCCGCTGTTGCATGTGCACTCCTTTGTCGTCCATGGAAACGGCAGTGGCCGGGCTCCGGCCGACGATCCCCGCAGCGGGTGGGCCGAGCATAACCGCGGCCGCGCCCGGTCCGGCGCGTTGCCGCCGGCATCGCCGCGGCGCCATTCATCGCCGGTTCGCCCATCGACCCTTGCTGCACCGCCACAGGCGCACTCACCCGGGCTTTCGGCACCGCGCCGGAAATTTTCCTGCCGGGTGTGTCGAATCCGGCCATGCCGATCCGTCGTCCCTACGGAAGCACCTGGAGAGGAACCGATATGCGCTGCATGGTCATCATCAAAGCCACCCCGGAGTCGGAGGCCGGCGCGATGCCGGACGAACGCCTGCTCGCGGCGATGGGCGGTTTCAACGAGCAGCTGGCGGACGCCGGGGTCCTGCTGGCCGGCGAAGGCCTGCAGCCGAGTTCGCGCGGGGCCAGGGTGTGCTTCGGCCGCCGCGGCCGCGACGTCGTTCGCGGGCCGTTCGCTGCCACGCGCGAGCTGGCGGCCGGCTTCTGGCTGCTGCAGGTGCGCTCGTTCGACGAGGCGCTGGCGTGGGCCGAGCGCATTCCCAATCCCGACGGCGCCACGTTCGAGGTCGAACTGCGCCCGGTGTTCGACGCCGACGACTTCGGCGAGGCAATGACCCCGGAACTGCGCGCGCAGGCACAGCGCCTGCGCAACCGGACCGACGACCCATCCTGAGCGGAGACGACCCGATGAAAACCACTCCCTACCTGAACTTCAACGGCGACTGCCGCCAGGCCTTCGAGACCTACGAGCGCGTGCTCGGCGGCGAGCTGTACCTCATCACCTACGGCGAGGCGCCGGCCGACGCCGCGCCGGGCGAAGGCTGCGGCGACATCGCGGCCAGCGCCAAGGACCGGATCATGCACGTGACCCTGGCCCGCGACCGGATGCCGGTACTGATGGGCTCGGACATGCCGCCGGGGATGGAGAAGAGCAATGCCGGCGGCATCGCGGTGGCGCTCAACTGCGACGACAACGGCGAGGCCGAACGCGTGTTCGCGGCGCTCGCCGAGGGCGGCCAGGTGCAGATGGCGATGGCCGAGACGTTCTGGGCCGAGCGCTTCGGCATGCTGACCGACCGCTTCGGCACGCCTTGGCTGATCAACGGCGTCTACAAGCAGACCTGACCGCACCGCCCGATCCTCATCCCCTCAACCCGAGAGTCTCCTCATGGTCAAGCAGATCTTCGTCAATCTCCCGGTCGAATCGCTGTCGCGTTCGGTCGACTTCTTCACCGCGCTGGGCTTCGGCTTCGACGCGAAGTACACCGACGCCAACGCCACCTGCCTGGTCCTGGGCGAGAACATCTTCGCGATGCTGCTGGTGAAGCCGTTCTTCCAAGGGTTCACCCGCAAGCCGCTCAGCGATGCGAACGCCAGCACCGAGGTCATCACCGCGCTGGCGGTGGACAGCCGCGAGCAGGTCGACGCGCTGGTGGCCAAGGCCCTCGCCGCCGGCGGCCGCGTCGGCGGTGAGGCCAGGGACTACGGCTTCATGTACCAGCACGGCTTCGAGGACCCGGACGGCCACCTGTGGGAGGTCTTCCACGGCAGCGGCGAACCGGCATGAGGCGGTCGGCGCGGCACCGGCATGGGCCCGCTGCACGCGACGGCGGACGCGCTACCCTGTGCGCTCCGCCGCGCATGCCATGCCGCCGCCCGAATCCATGACCGAACGCGACGTCCACGCCACCCTCGACGCGGTCTGCCGCATCGAGTCGGCGCGCATCATCGGCGCGCTGGCACGGCAGGTGCGCGACGTGGGGCTGGCCGAGGAGCTCGCCCAGGATGCGCTGCTGGCGGCGCTGGAGCATTGGCCGCGGCAGGGCATCCCGGACAACCCGGGGGCCTGGCTGATGACCACCGCGCGCAACCGCGCCATCGACCGCCTGCGGCATTACCAGCTGCAGCGGCACAAGCAGGACGCGCTCGGCCACGAGATCGAGCGCGAGCAGCAGGCGCTGGCCGCGGCGCGGCAGCCGGACCCGGACGACGACATCGGCGACGACCTGCTGCGGCTGATGTTCGTGGCCTGCCATCCGCTGCTCGGCGCCGAGGCGCGCGTGGCGCTGACCCTGCGCCTGCTCGGCGGCCTGAGCACCGGCGAGATCGCGCGCGCGTTCCTGGTGGGCGAGGCGACCATCGCCCAGCGCATCGTCCGCGCCAAGCGCACCCTGAGCGAGAAGCAGGTGCCGTTCGAGGTACCGCGCGGCGAGGAGCGCGAGGAGCGGATGGCCTCGGTGCTGGAGGCGATCTACCTGATCTTCAACGAAGGCTACGCCGCCACCGCCGGCGACGACCTGCTGCGCCCGGCGCTGTGCGAGGAGGCGCTGCGGCTCGGCCGCATCCTGGCCGGGCTGGCGCCGCGCGATCCGGAAGTGCACGGCCTGCTCGCGCTGATGTCGCTGCAGGCGTCGCGCGCCGCCGCCCGCACCGACGCCGACGGCGAACCGGTGCTGCTGCTCGAACAGGACCGGCATCGCTGGGACCGGCTGCTGATCCGGCACGGCCTGACCGCACTGGAGCGCGCGCGCCGGCTCGGCGGCGCGGACGAGCCGTACGCGCTGCAGGCCGCGATCGCCGCCTGCCACGCCCGCGCGCGGCGCGTGCAGGACACCGACTGGACCGCCATCGCCGCGCTGTACGCGCGCCTGGCGCAGCGCCTGCCCTCGCCGGTGGTCGAGCTCAATCGCGCGGTCGCGGTGGCGATGGCCGAAGGACCGGCCGCCGGCCTGGCCCTGGTCGAGGCATTGGCCGACGCGCCGGCGCTGCGCCACTACCATCTGCTGCCGACCGTGCGCGGCGACCTGCTGCAGAAGCTGGGCCGCCACGCCGAGGCGCGCGCCGCGTTCGAGTCCGCCGCCGCGCTGGCGCTCAACGCACGCGAGAAACGCCTGCTGCAGGCGCGCGCCGCGGCTTGCGTTGTTCGCTCCGGCAGACGCCTCGGAGATGGGTAGTTCTTCCCCTTCGCTCCACTTACGGAGGAAGGAGGGGAAGTAGCGCATTGGTGGCGCGAGCAATTCGGCGATCGGTCCGTGGCAGTGCAAAGCATGCCCCCATCCGCCCTTCGGGCACCTTCCCCCGCGTGCGGGGGAAGGAAAACGAGCAACACTTCTGCTCGCGGCAGCCGTCACGGAGACTGCGACTTGCTTCTCCCGCGTGCGGGAGAAGGGAAACAAGCAACGCCTCTGCTCGCGGCAGCCGTCACGAAGACTGTGGCTTCCTTCTCCCGCGTGCGGGAGAAGGTGGCGCGAAGCGCCGGA
>DNXT01000241.1:0-828 GCA_003505795.1 Lysobacteraceae bacterium
CGCCCGCGCTGCCGGCGCGCAGCTGCAGCAGCTCGCCGCCGCCGAGCACCGCCAGTTGCTGGTGTTCCAGGGCACGCGCCGCCTCGCCCTCGCCCACCGTCGCCGCGCCCTCGAACACGTAGGCGAAGGCGTTGTGGCCAGCCGGCAGCGCGTAGTCCCACGCCGTGCCCGGCTGCAGCTCGATGTCCAGGTACAGCGGGTCGGTGGCCGGCTGCACGATCGGGCCGGCGACCGCGCCGACCGCACCGGCGATCACCTTGACCGCCACCCCGGCCGCCGGCGTCGCCAGCGGGATCCGGTCGGGCGCGAACTCCTGGTACTTCGGCTCGGTCATCTTGTCGCGCGCCGGCAGGTTCACCCACAGCTGGAAGCCGCGCATGCGCCCGGATTCCTGCTCCGGCATCTCCGAATGGACCAGGCCGCGCCCGGCGGTCATCCACTGCACGCTGCCCGGCGTCAGCAGGCCCTCGTTGCCGTGGTTGTCCTTGTGCCGCATGCGGCCGTCGAGCATGTAGGTGACGGTCTCGAAGCCGCGGTGCGGATGGCTCGGGAAGCCGGCCAGGTAGTCCTCGGCCTGGTCGGTGCCGAACTCGTCCAGCATCAGGAACGGGTCCAGGTCCGGCAGTTCCGGCGTGCCGATCACCCGGGTCAGCCTGACCCCGGCGCCGTCGGAAGTCGGGAGCCCGCGGATGGTGCGCAGGACGCGCGCCGGCGTGGTGGCGATGTCGTTCATGGCAAGGTTCTCCTGTGGAATTCCCACAGATGGGAATCGGACCCGCCCCGGCCAATCGCGGCGGGTGCAACCCATTGTTCCAGATCCGCGCAACG
>DNXT01000241.1:997-10745 GCA_003505795.1 Lysobacteraceae bacterium
AGCGGGCGCATGCGCCCGCTGCCTACGACCAAAGTTCTAGGAGCGGCCCGAGCTGCGGGATTGACCCGCCTCCGGCGGCAGAGGAACCTTAGGGCGATCTTTCCGGAGGGGATTGCATGAAAGGCTTCTCGAAACTGGCCTGGGCCGCGCTCGCGGTCGTGGCCGCGTTCTGCCTGGGCACCGTGGCGCTGCGCCGCGGCGAACCGATCAACGCGCTGTGGATCGTGGTCGCGGCGGTCTCGATCTACCTGATCGCCTACCGCTACTACAGCCTGTTCATCGCCACCAAGGTGATGCAGCTCGATCCCACCCGGGCCACGCCCGCGGTCCTCAACAACGACGGCCTGGACTACGTGCCCACCAACAAGCACGTGCTGTTCGGCCACCACTTCGCCGCGATCGCCGGCGCCGGCCCGCTGGTCGGCCCGGTTCTGGCCGCGCAGATGGGCTACCTGCCCGGGATGCTGTGGCTGGTGGTCGGCGTGGTGTTCGCCGGCGCGGTCCAGGACTTCATGGTGCTGTTCCTGTCCAGCCGCCGCAACGGCCGCTCGCTGGGCGACCTGGTGCGGGAGGAGATGGGCCAGATCCCCGGCACCATCGCCCTGTTCGGCGCGTTCCTGATCATGATCATCATCCTGGCGGTGCTGGCGATGGTGGTGGTCAAGGCGCTGGCCGAGAGCCCCTGGGGCATGTTCACCGTGATCGCGACGATGCCGATCGCGATCCTGATGGGCGTGTACATGCGCTACGTCCGTCCCGGCAAGATCGGCGAGATCTCGGTGGTCGGCCTGATCCTGCTGCTTGCCGCGATCTGGCTCGGCGGCAAGGTCGCCGCGGACCCGACCTGGGGCCCGGCCTTCACCTTCACCGCCCAGCAGATCACCTGGATGCTGATCGGCTACGGCTTCGTCGCCTCGGTGCTGCCGGTGTGGCTGCTGCTGGCCCCGCGCGACTACCTGTCCACCTTCCTCAAGATCGGCACCATCATCGCGCTGGCGATCGGCATCCTGATCGTGATGCCGGAGCTGAAGATGCCGGCGCTGACCCAGTTCGCCGCCAGCGGCGACGGCCCGGTGTGGAAGGGCGGCATCTTCCCGTTCCTGTTCATCACGATCGCCTGCGGCGCCGTATCCGGCTTCCACGCGCTCATTTCGTCGGGCACCACGCCCAAGCTGCTCGCCAACGAAGGCCACATGCGCTACATCGGCTACGGCGGCATGCTGATGGAATCGTTCGTGGCGATCATGGCGCTGGTCGCGGCCTCGATCATCGAGCCGGGCATCTACTTCGCGATGAACAGCCCCGCCGCGGTGGTCGGCGGCGACGCGGTCGCGGTCGCGGCCAAGGTCACCGAGTGGGGCTTCGCCATCACCCCGGACGTGCTGGAGGCCACCGCGCGCGACATCGGCGAGCACACCATCCTGGCCCGCGCCGGCGGCGCGCCGACGCTGGCGGTCGGCATCGCGCAGATCCTGCACCACGTGCTGCCGGGCGAGGACACGATGGCGTTCTGGTACCACTTCGCGATCCTGTTCGAGGCGCTGTTCATCCTGACCGCGGTGGACGCCGGCACCCGCGCCGGCCGCTTCATGCTGCAGGACCTGCTCGGCAACTTCGTCCCGGCGATGCGCAGGACCGAGTCGTGGGGCGCCAACATCGTCGCCACCGCCGGCTGCGTGGCGCTGTGGGGCTACCTGCTCTACACCGGCGTGGTCGATCCGTTCGGCGGCATCCAGACGCTGTGGCCGCTGTTCGGCATCTCCAACCAGATGCTGGCCGGCATCGCGCTGATGCTGGGCACCGTGGTGCTGTTCAAGATGAAGCGCGACCGCTACGCCTGGGTCACCATCGTCCCGGCGCTGTGGCTGCTGATCTGCACCACCTACGCCGGCCTGATCAAGATCTTCGACAGCAACCCGGCGCAGGGTTTCCTGGCGCAGGCGCACAAGTTCCAGGACGCCATCGCCAGCGGCACCATCACCGCGCCGGCCAAGACCGTCGGCCAGATGCAGCAGATCGTCACCAACGCCTACGTCAACACCGGCCTGACCGTGCTGTTCCTGTTCGTGGTGTTCTCGATCCTGATCTACTCGATCCGTACCATCGCCGTCGCCCGCCGCAGCCCGCAGCGCAGCGACAAGGAAACGCCGTACGTCGCGCTGACCCCGGCACAGATGGCGGACCTGTGATGGGCACCGGACTGGTCCCGGCCGGGCAGTACCAGGCGCACCGCCGCATCTGGCGGCGCCTGGTGCAGACCGCGCGGCTGTGCTGCGGCATTCCCGACTACGACAACTACGTGCGGCACGTGCTGGAGAAGCACCCGGACCGCGAGCCGATGGACTACAAGACCTTCTTCCGCGAGCGCCAGGAGGCGCGCTACGGCGGCAAGAGCGGATTCCGCTGCTGCTGAGTCCGGCTTCGGCGTCGTCGCGACACCGCGAAGGCGGAGCCCCCGGGCTCCGCCTTCGTCGTTCCGGCCCGCGTACGCCGTGGTCCCGGAACCTGTTCGCTTCGCTGTCGAACTCCCGTCGGGAGCGCACCGGCGCACGACCGGCCCGACGGCGCCCAGGCAATCCGGGCGGCGGCATCGCCGCCTCCCGGAAGACGCATCCGACATCGCCGCGCGGCCTAGAACGCGACCTGGAAGCGTGCGTTGACGGTATAGCCGCGATCGCTGCCCAGGTAGGCGCCGCTGCGGTTGTCGGTCTGCCAGCGCACCACGTCGAGCATGACCCGGCTCAGGTCGTTGAGGTACCAGTTCAGGCCCGCGGTCCACGCATGCCCCTCGCCGCCCGTCGGCAGCTCGCTGTAGTCCACGTCCTCGAAGCGGGCCTTCAGTTCCCAGGCGCCGCGGCCGCCGGCGGTCACCGGGTCCTCGACCTTGACCCGGCCCCAGGTACCGGTCTTCGCCGTGTAGGCCGGCGCGCCCCCGCCCAGGAACCAGCCCGCCGATACCGCCCAGGCGTCGTGGTCGACGTCATAGCGCCCGTCGCTGCCGACCCCGCGCAGGCTGCGCGTGCCCCACTCGCCGGTGATCCAGCCCGGGCCGAAGAAGCCGGCCGCTTCCGCGCCATAGCCGTTGCCGCGCTCCGGCCCGGCCAGGCTGCCCGGCGCGATCTTGACCAGGTCGTTGAAGTGGCCGGAAATCGCCGGGCTGCGCAGCACGCCGCTGGCGCCGGCCGCGATCTCCTCGTGGAACGCCCAGGCGCCCAGGTGCACGGTGGCGCGCTTGCCCAGCAGCGGATTCCAGTGCGCGCGGGTCGCCCAGGCCAAGCTGTCGTTGTCGTCGCCGGCGTTGTTGAGGTCGTTGCCGGCCACCGACAGGCTGGCGTGCCAGCCGGCGCCGTAGACGCGTTCGGTCAGGCCCACGCCGAACAGGCCGCGCTGCGGCAGGATCAGCGTCCCGACCACGTTGCGGTCCGAGAACGGCGTGTTGGAGGTGCTGCTGGAACCGTCCAGGCCGCGGTCGTTGAGGCGGTTGCCGACGGTCAGGTCGGCCTTCTGCCCGAACAGCCGGTGGTCGACGGTCACGTAGGCCGACTTCCAGGCCACCTCGTTGTCGGCGAAGTCGCCCTCCAGCGCCCAGCCGAGCCGCCCGTAGCGGCCCTCGGCGCCCAGGCGCACCGAGCGGATCTCGGTGCCGGAGATGTTGCGGTCGGCGAAGTCGGAACCGCCGGTGCTCGACGAATCCACGAACAGCCGGCCGCGCGGCCGGAAGCTGGCCGAGCCGTCGGCGCTGCTGAACTCGGGCGCGCCCTTGGACCAGCTCACCGCCGGCGCCTTCGCCTGCGCGGCCTCTATCCTGGCCACGCGCTGCTCGATCGCCGCGGAGGTGCCGGCGGCCTCTGCCGGCGCCGGCGCGGCAGGGCCGCCTTCCAGCGCCTGCAGGCGCGTTTCCAGTCGCCTGATCTGCTCGGCCTGGGCCTTTACCAGTTCGGTGAGTTGTTGCTGGCTCATCGCCTGCGCGTCGGCGTCGGCGCTGCCGATCGCCAGGCCGAGCGCCGCCGCCAGCGCTGCCTTGGGCAGCACGTTGCTTGGGAACATGAAGGAAGTCTCCAGGCACGGCCGGGCCTCGGCCGCGGCGTGCCAACGGGTGGATGCGGGGGAAATGAAGCCGCCGGCGCGCGCGGCCGGCGGCGCAATCAGCGCGTGGTCAGCCGGTCGCGGACTGCTGCGCGTTCGGGCGCCAGGTGATCAGGCGGTTCTCGACCACGTCCAGCAGCGCATCGATGACCAGCACGAACGCGGCCAGGATGATGATGCCGGCGAACACGCCGACCGCATTGAAGTTGCCCTCGGCCTGCGCGATCAGGTAGCCGAGCCCGGCCGATGCGCCGAGGTACTCGCCGATGATCGCGCCGACCACGGCGAAGCCGACCGAGGTGCGCAGCGAGGACAGGATCCAGCTCGCCGCCGCCGGGAAGTACACGTGGCGCAGCAGGTCGCTGCGGCTCGCGCCGAGGATGCGCGCGTTGGCCAGCACCGTCGGGTTGACCTCGCGCACGCCCTGCATCGCGTTGAAGAAGGTGGTGAAGAACACCAGCGTCACCGCCAGCGCCACCTTCGACCACAGCCCCAGGCCGAGCCAGAGCACGAAGATCGGCGCCAGCACCACGCGCGGGATCGCGTTGAAGCCCTTGATGAACGGGTCGAGGATGCGCGCCGAGCGCCGGCTCAGGCCCAGCCACACGCCGCCGGCCACGCCGAGCCCGGTGCCGATCAGGTAGCCCAGCGCCGTTTCGGTCAGGGTGATGTAGACGTGCTGGTAGAACGAGGTGTCCGACAGCCAGGTCCACATCTGCGCGAGGATGTCCAGCGGCGCCGGGAAGAAGAACGGATCGACCAGCCCGGTCGAGACGCCGGCCTGCCAGCCGCCGAACAGGACCACGACCAGCGCGGCCTGGATCAGTTTGTCAGTCTTGGCGTGCATAGCTCTTCTCCACTTCGCCGCGCAGGCAGGCCCAGATGTCGCGGTACAGGTCGGTGAATCGGTCGTCCAGCTTGATTTCGGCCACGTTGCGCGGGCGCTCCAGATCGACCTTGAAGCTCTTGACCACGCGGCTGGCCGGGCCGGCGGACAGCACCACCACGCGGTCGCCCAGCGCGATCGCCTCCTCCAGGTCGTGGGTGATCAGCATCACCGAGCGCCTGTCCTCCTGCCACAGCCGCAGCAGTTCGTTCTGCATCAGGTGGCGGGTATGGATGTCGAGCGCGGAGAACGGCTCGTCCATCAGGATCACCTTGGGCTCGACGATCAGCGCCTGCGCCATCTGCACGCGCTTGCGCTGGCCGCCGGACAGCTGGTGCGGATAGCGCTGCTCGAATCCGGTCAGGCCGACCTTGGCCAGCCACGCCCGCGCCTTCTCGCCGCGCTCCTTGGCCGCCACGCCGCGGAAGCGCAGCCCCAGCTCCACGTTCTCCAGCGCGGTCTTCCACGGCAGCAGCGCATCCTGCTGGAACAGGTAGCCGACCGCGCCCTGCACGCCCTTGACCGGTGCGCCGTCGAGGGCGATGTCGCCGGCCGCCGGGTTCAGCAGACCGGCCACCGCATTGAGGATGGTGCTCTTGCCGCAGCCGGTGGGACCGACGATGGCGAGGAATTCGCCATTGCCGACCTGGATGTCCACGTCGCGGACCGCGGTGAAGGCGCCGAAGGACATGGTGACCTTGTTGATCGCCACCATCGTCTCGGCCGGCTCCAGCTGCGGGTCGCCATGCAGGCGGCGCACGGTTGCATTGAGTGCCATTGGGATTTCCTCCACTTACTGCTTGGCCACGGCCTTGTCGTCCGCGGCTGCGCGGTCGACGAAGGCGTTGGTATAGGTCCTGGACAGGTCCACGTTGGCCGCGGCGACGTCCTGGTTGAACTCGCTCAGCACCAGCAGCGGCGTCTTGAGGTCTTCCGGAGTGAAGCGGCCATCGCGGGTGAAGATCGCACGCGCGCTCTCGACCGCCTTGGCGTAGGTCGCGCGGTCGCCGGACACGTAGCTGTCCGGCAACGCGGCGACGATGTCCTCGGCGCTGTTGTCGGCGATGAAGCGCAATGCCATCTGCTCGGCGCGGACGATCTTCTGCACCGCGTCCGGGCGCTTTTCCAGGAACGACTGTTGCGCGTACAGCACCGAGGTCGGGTAGATGCCGCCGTACACCTGGCGCGCGCCCGCGTCGCTGCGCGCGTCGATCAGGATCTTGCCGATCCTGCGCTCGGCGATCAGCGTGGCGGCCGGGTCGTAGTTGACCAGCAGGTCGACCTTGCCCTGCTCCAGCGCGGCCACCGCGGCCGCGCCCGAGCCGACCCCGATCAGCGAGATCGCGTCGACCGGGATGTCGTTGCGCGACAGGAAGTGGCGCACGAAGAAGTCCGACGACGATCCCGGCGCGGTGATGCCCACCTTCAGGCCCTTGATCGAGTCCGGCCTGGCCGGGTCGAAGCGGGTGTCGTTGCGCCCGGCCAGCACCAGCCCGGAATTGCGCGACAGCAGCACGAACGCGGTGACGTCCTTGCGCTTGGCCTGCATCTGGATGGTGTGGTCGTAGAAGCCGACCGCCACGTCGGTGGAGCCGGCCACGAGCGCCTGCAGCACCTTCGAGCCGCCCTGCGCGAAGTTCTCGGTCCTGACCTCCACCCCGGCCTGCCTGAAGTAGCCCTTGGCGTCGGCGATGAAGAACGGCAGGTTGTTGAGGTTGTAGGAGCCCACGCTGATGCGCACCGGCTCGCCCGCCGCCGCGTCCTGCGCGCCGGCGGCGCCCTGTTTGCCGCAACCGGCAAGGCCCAGCGTGGCCGCGACCAGCGCGGCGGTCATGAAGTGTCTGTACATCGATCCCTCCCAGGATTTGAAGCTGTGCAAAGGAAATGCGCCGGACCGACCCGGCACGTTCAGGTCATGCCGCAGAGGTCCATTCGGCAGCCACGGAATTGCGCGGGGACGCCGCGAACACCCGGCCTTCGAACAGGCGCCGGGCGGTGCGGACAACGCTGGCGACCACCGGCGCGCCCTCCGAGCTGCGGCTCAAGCCCACGTCCAGGGCGCCGCTGGGATGTTCGAGGGTAACGGTGGCCGGCAGCGCCAGGTATCCGACCATGGTCCGGGCCAGCGTGCCCTCGGTCACCGCCGCGGTCGCGATGCCCACCGCGCCGGTGATCGCAAGGGCGGAGTGGCACTGGTGCGGCATGAAGTAGCGCACCTGCAGGTGGCCGCCGCGACGCGGCGCCGACAGCAGCACCGGCTTGGGAATGACCTTGCCGCCGGGATCGGCGATCCCCATCCGCAGCCCCGCCTCGACGCGGATGCGCTCGATCCGCTGCAGCAGCGCGGCATCCGCGTTCAACTGCGGCGGCGGCTCGTCGCCGCCCACGCCCAGGTCGCCGGCGCGCAGCAGCACCATCGGCATCGCGCAGTCGATCAGCGTGGCGGCGATGCCGTCGATGGTCTCCAGCGGCGCGCCGGTGGGCAGCAGCCGGCCGGTGCGCGCGCCGGCCGCGTCCAGGAATGCCAGCCGGATCGGCGCGGCGCTGCCGGGCGTGCCGGCGATGCGGGTATCGCCGCGGTACACCACCTCGCCGTTCGGGGTTTCCACCGTGGCCAGGATCAGCTTGCCGGTGTTGACGTTGTGGATGCGTACCTGGGTGCGCGGGTGGCGCGCCTGCACCAGCCCGCGCTCGATCGCGTACGGGCCGACCGCGGCCAGCATGTTGCCGCAGTTCGGGGTGGTGTCCACCACCTGCTGCTCGACCCGCACCTGGGCGAACAGGTAGTCCACGTCGGCGTCGGCGCGCGAGGCGCGGTCGATGATCGCGACCTTGCTGGAAAGCGCGTTGCCGCCGCCGATGCCGTCGATCTGCAGCGGATGGCCGGAGCCCATCACCTCCAGCAGCAGGCGGTCGCGCAGGGCGACGTCGGCCGGCAGGTCGGAGGCGAGGAAGAACGGCCCCTTGGAGGTGCCGCCGCGCATCAGGACACAGGGAACGCTGAGCAGATCGTTGGACATACGCACGCCATATTGATAACAATATCGAATGAATCACTCGATGTGATCCGATACTGGCATGAGCCCGATTGATCTGTGAATTGCTTATTTTTTGAGAATTGATACGTCATGAGCATCAATTGCGAGATCCTCGACCTGCGCGCGTTCCTGCTGGTGGCCGAGACGCGCAGCTTCCACCGCGCCGCCGAGGCGCTGCACGTCTCGCAGCCGGCGCTGAGCCGTCGCATCCAGAAGCTGGAGCAGGCGGTCGGTTCGCCGCTGCTGGAGCGCACCACCCGCAGCGTCGCCACCACCGCGGTCGGCGAGAACCTGCTGCCGCTGGTGCGGCGGATGATCGAGGAGTTCGACGGATCGCTGTTCTCGCTGCGCAGCCGCGAGGACACGCGCGGCGCGCAGATCACCATCGCGTGCCTGCCGACCGCCGCGTTCTACTTCCTGCCCAGCGTGATGGCGCACTTCCACGAAGCCCATCCGAACGTGCGCTTCCGCATCCTCGACATTCCCGCCACCGAGGGCCTGCAGGCGGTGGAGCGCGGCGAAGTGGAGTTCGGCATCAACTTCATGGGCGCCAACGACCCGGGCCTGGACTTCGACGTGCTGGTCGAGGATCCGTTCGTGCTCGCCTGCCGGCGCGAGCACCCGCTCGCCCGCAAGCGCCGCATCGAGTGGTCCGACCTGGCCGGCCACCAGTTGATCACCGTGCACCGCACCAGCGGCAACCGCACGCTGCTGGACGGCGCGCTCGCGCGCGAGAACCTCAAGCTCAACTGGTTCTACGAGGTCACCCACCTGTCCACCTCGCTGGGCATGGTCGAGGCCGGGCTCGGCGTGTCGGTGCTGCCCAGGATGGCGACCCCGCAGGGCGACCACCCGACCCTGGTGAGCCGGCCGATCGGCAATCCGGTGGTGTCGCGCACGATCGGCATCGTGCGCCGCCGCGGCGCGCAGCTGTCGCCGATGGCCGAGCGCTTCCTGCAGATGCTCAAGAGCCAGTGGCAGCCGTCGCCGCGCGTGCGTTGAGCGCCGCCGCGGCCGGCGGCTACTGCCCGGCCATCGCCCGCAGGGTGATCCCGACCAGGTACGCCAGATAGGTGCCGGTGGCGTAGCCCATGGTGCCCAGCAGCACCCCGACCGGCGCCAGCGCCGGATGGAACGCCGCCGCCACCACCGGCGCCGAGGCCGGGCCGCCGACGTTGGACTGCGAACCGATCGCGAAATAGAAGAACGGCACCCGCAGCAGCTTGCCCAGCCCCCACAGCAGCACGATGTGCACCGCGATCCAGATCACCCCGAGCAGGAACAGCCACGGCCGGTCGAGCAGCGACAGCAGGTCCATCTGCATGCCGATGCAGGCGATCAGGAAGTACAGCAGCAGCGAGCCGACCCGCGAGGCGCCGGCGCCTTCGAGCCGGCGCGCGGGAGTGAAGCTCAACCCCAGCCCGCAGCTGGTCGCCAGCACCACCACCCATACGAACGGCGCGTCCAGGCTGAACTGCGACGCCCAGCCGACGTGGGCCTTGAACCACGCCGCCAGCGGCGCGGCGATCGCATGCGACAGGCCCACCGTGCCGAACGCCACGCCGACGATGACCATCAGGTCGGTCAGGCTGGGAATGCGCTCGTGCTGGGCCTGGAACTGCGCGATGCGCTGCTTGAGGTCGTCGATCGGCCCGGTATCGGCGCCGCTGCGCGCGTCGATCCGCGCGGCGCGGCCGGCCAGGAAGATCAGCACTGCCATCCACACGTAGCCGACGCC
>DNXT01000386.1:0-1721 GCA_003505795.1 Lysobacteraceae bacterium
CGCCGCCGGCCGCCGGCGCGGCCGACCGTGCCGGTGCCGGAGCCGAGGCGCCCGCTGCCGACATCATCCAGATGCACGAGCGCATCGAGCGCCCGGACGTGTTGATCGGCTCCACCTACAAGATCAAGTCGCCGCTGGTGGAGCACGCCATCTACGTGACCATCAACGACATCGTGCTCAATGCCGGCACCGAGCACGAGCAGCGCCGCCCGTTCGAGATCTTCATCAATTCCAAGTCGATGGAGCACTTCCAGTGGATCGTGGCGCTCACCCGCATCATGTCCGCGGTGTTCCGCAAGGGCGGCGACGTCACCTTCCTGGTCGACGAGATGAAGGCCGTGTTCGATCCCAAGGGCGGCTACTTCAAGGCCGGCGGCGTGTACATGCCGTCGCTGGTGGCCGAGCTCGGCAGCATCGTCGAGGAACACCTCAAGAGCATCGGCCTGCTGCACGACCCCGAGCTGGACGAGCACCAGCGCGCGCTGATCGCCGAGAAGCGGCGGCAGTACGAGCAACGGTCGAACGGCAACGCCGGCATGGCCCCGGTCGTGGCCGACAGCACCGCGGACCACCTGGAGGAGCTCGTCGTCACCGGCGACGGCGCCAGCTTCCCGCCCAGCGCCACGATGTGCCACAAGTGCAACACCAAGGCCCTGGTGATCATGGACGGGTGCGCGACGTGCCTGAACTGCGGCTACTCGAAGTGCGGATGACGGCTTGCCGATGATCCCGGTCGCGATGGGCCGGCATCTCCACCGGGCAGCCGGCACTTGTCCGGGTCGGCCACGGTCGTGCTCCGCGTCATGCGCCGGAAGCCCCCGGGCGCCGGCGGCCATGCTGTAAAGCGATCGAAGGCCGGCAGCGCTCGGCGGCGCGGTGGGTATGCGCGGTGCGGTTCGATCTCGGCAGGCGCGTGCTCCCGCATCGTCTGTGCCCGGCCTTGCGCCGATGCCGGAAGGTGGACGGCGCGGGCATTTGACGGCCCCGTCATACAGGGCGGCGTATTGGGAAGAGCAAAGGCCCCGGCCGCCCGCGCACGAGACGTCTGCCATGTGGAAGAGAAACGGCCTGTCCATGACACTGCTGCTCCTGGTGGCCGTGTTCGTGGCCGCCCAGATCGGATTCGGCCACTCGGCCTACAACGAGGAGCTGCTCCAGAACGGCCAGCGTCCGCTGGACCTGCTGGCCTACCTGCACTCGGGCCACTTCATTTCGGCGCTGTTCGAGAACTGGGAAAGCGAATTCCTGCAGATGGGCATGTACGTGCTCCTGACCGTCAAGCTCCGCCAGGCAGGCTCCGCCGAATCACGCCCCTTGGATCCTTCGCAGGAGCACCCGCGCATCGAGAGCGGGCCCGCGCCCTGGCCGGTACGCAAGGGCGGCATCTGGCGCGTCGTCTACGGGCAGTCGCTCGCGATCGCCTTCGCGACGTTGTTCCTGGCGAGCTTCTGCCTGCACGCCTACGGCAGCTGGCAGCTCGAGCTGGCCGAGCGCAGCCAGGCCGGGTACGGGCCGATATCGCTGTGGCAGCACCTGCTGGGAGCGGAGTTCTGGTTCGAGTCGTTCCAGAACTGGCAGAGCGAGTTCCTGGCCGTCTTCGCGCTGGTGATCCTGACGATCTGGCTGCGCCAGAAGGACTCGCCGCAATCGAAGGCGGTCGAGGCACCGCATTGCCAGACCGGCGACTGACCCGGGCATCGGCCGCGCGGCAGCGGTAGAAG
>DNXT01000386.1:1795-2717 GCA_003505795.1 Lysobacteraceae bacterium
GCCGCGCGGCAGCGGTAGAAGGCCGGTGGTTCGTCCAGCTCAATGCGCCCGCGCCTTTTCGGCGAGCGAGAGAAGCTCGGCCCTGGCGGCCTGCACGATCCTCAGGTCCGACGGCGCGGCCGCCGCGGCCAGGTTGGCGATGTGGAACTTGATGATCTCCTCCGCTTCACCGGGTTGCTCGCGAACAAGCCCTGGGAGCAGGTCGCGCAGCCGGCCGATCTCCTGCTGCAGTTCGTGCGTGGTTTTCACTGTCCAACTCCTGTGGTGGTGCGCGTCCGCGAGGCGCCCGGTACCGCGTCAGCCGAAGCGGAGCGCAATGTCCGGCGCCGGCCTCTCCTCGCCCCGACGCTCCTTGCGATCACTTCCGCTGGCGCCGGCATGTCTCGTCAATACGCCGCCATCGCGTTGCATCCGGGCCTCGCGACATGGTGCGTGACCGGGGTGTCGCGTCGACGTCGACGAGTTCCGGAAGCCTGCGCATGGCCGGGGAAATTTCCGGGCCTCGCAGCACCCTATCGCCGCCGCCGTATGCGCCGTGTCTGCGGACCTGGAACCGCACCGCCGCGTCGACGACCCGTCGGTCCGCCGCCATGCCGCGGCGTTCACGCCTTCAGGCGCGCCGATTAACTTTCCGCGCCGTAGTGTACGAGGCCACCTGACCACGCCGAGAGGACGACATGGCTATCGAGACCAGCGAAGGGCGGTTCGTGCGCAGGCCGGGCTTCCTCGGCGCCGGGAAGCGGCGAGCCGGGGCATTGCCCCGGATGGCCGAGGCCGCCGTCGATCCCGACCGGGCCGGCGCGTGCGCGTCCCGGCGCGACGCCGTGGCGGCGCGGCCGGCGGCCTGAAGGCGCGGCGCGTCGATGCGAGCGGAAGACACCATCGGCTGGATCGCCTCGGCGCTGCTGATCCTTACCCTGTT
>DNXT01000388.1:0-759 GCA_003505795.1 Lysobacteraceae bacterium
TCTTCCGATCTACGGCGAGCACGCGCGCGCCGAGTTCGCGCAGCAGCGCCGCCGTTGCCCCGCCGATGCCGCGGGTGCCGGCCGTGACCAGGACCCGCCGCCCCTGCAGCTCCAGGTCCATCAGCCGATCTCCAGCGAGGCGATGCGGTCGCCGGCCAGCCCGATCGTGTAGTCCATCTCGACCGGACTGCCGGGGAAATCGCCGTGGGTGCGCACGCGCACCGACACGGTGTCGCCGTTTCGCCGCGCCGCCAGCGGTTCCACCCGGTAGCGGTAGCGGGCCTTCGCCGCGCGCTTCCAGGCCTGGATCGCTGCGATGCCGCTGATCGTCCGGCCTTCGTCGCGTACCACCGCGTCGGCGGCGAAGCAGCGTGCGATGGCGTCCACGCCGTCGCTGTTCTCCTCTTCCAGGTACACGGCGACCGGTTCCGGCAGGTCGATGTCCATCGGTTATTCCTCGGATGCGTTTTCTTGCGGGGCCGGCATCCTCGCTCTAGGCTTGCCGGCGGACAAGAACGCACGGGAAAGTGAGTGGCTAACGACGGGGGAAGCAGGAAGGCCTATACGCCCGACCTGGCCGCGCACGACGTCGAGGCCACGATCCGGCTGCTGGAAGGGCGCTGGAAGCTGCTGATCCTGTTCCACCTGTTCGACGGCAAGGTGCAGCGCTATTCGGACCTGGAGAGGCTGATTCCCGGCATCTCGCAGAAGATGCTGGCGCAGCAGCTGCGCCAGCTGGAGGCCGACGGCATCGTGGCG
>DNXT01000388.1:903-14685 GCA_003505795.1 Lysobacteraceae bacterium
AGGCCGACGGCATCGTGGCGCGGACGGTGTATCCGGAGGTGCCGCCGAAGGTGGAGTACCGCCTTACCGAATGGGGGCAGGCGTTGTGCCCGGCGCTGGACGGGCTGCTGCGGTGGGCGGAGCAGCGATGATCGGTATTCCCGCCCTCCCGTAGGAGCGACTTCAGTCGCGATGGGGCTTCCCCGCGGACGACCCGCCCCGAGTCGCGCAATGACGGAATCTCCCGGGTTCGCCGCGTCGTCGGCCGGCCCTGGATCCAGGGCCCTGGACCTGCGGCGGCGGTGCCTGCACCACCACCGGCACGCCCCGCGGCATCGGCCCGGTCAGGTCCGTTCGAAGATGGCGGCGATGCCCTGGCCGCCGCCGATGCACATGGTCGCCAGCCCGTAGCGTCCACCGGTGCGCTGCAGCTCGTGCACCAGCTTGACGACGATGATCGCGCCGGTGGCGCCGACCGGATGGCCCAGCGCGATGCCGCTGCCGTTGGGATTGACCTTGGCCGGATCCAGGCCCAGTTCCGTGGCCACGGCGCAGGCCTGGGCCGCGAAGGCCTCGTTGGACTCGATCACGTCGAGGTCGTCGACCGACAGGCCCGCCCGCGCCAGCGCCGCGCGCGTGGCCGGTATCGGCCCCAGGCCCATGTACAACGGTTCCACGCCGGCGTGCGCGTAGGCGACCAGGCGCGCCAGCGGCCGCAGGCCATGGCGCTCGACGACTTCGCCGCTGGCCAGCACCACCGAGGCGGCGCCGTCGTTGATCCCCGACGCATTGCCTGCGGTCACCGTGCCGTCGGCCTTGAAGGCCGGGCGCAGCGCGGCCAGTTCGGCCAGGGTGAGGTTGGCGCGGACGTGCTCGTCGGTGTCGAACGGGGTTTCCCTGCCGCGCCTGCCCACCTTGAGCGGAACGATCTGGCCGGCGAAACGCCCGTCGGCGATGGCGGCGGCGGCGCGCCGGTGGCTTTCGAGCGCGAGCCCGTCCTGGCGGGCGCGGTCGATCGTGCAGCGCTCGGCGACGTTTTCCGCGGTGATGCCCATCAGCACCTGGTTGAACGGATCGGTCAGCGCGCCGTTGAGCGCGTCCACCAGCGTCGCGTCGCCGAGCTTGCGGCCCCAGCGATGGGTCGGTACGTGGAAGGGCGCGCGGCTCATCGACTCCGCGCCGCCGGCCAGCGCCGCGCTGCAGTCGCCGAGCAGCAGCGATTGCGCGGCCGAGACGATGGCCTGCAGGCCTGAGCCGCACAGGCGGTTGACGGTCAGCGCGGGCGTCTGGACCGGCAGGCCCGACTCGATGGCGATCACGCGGGCCTGGTAGGCATCGCGCGGCTGGCTCGCGATGACCTGGCCGTAGACCGAATGGCCGATCTCCTCCACCGGGATGCCCGCGCGCGCGATCGCCTCCCGCGCGGTGGCGACGCCGAGCTCCGAAGGCGGGGTGTCCCTGAGCGCGCCGCCGAAGCTGCCGATGGCGGTGCGCACGCCGGAGACGATGAATACGTCGGTCATGTGGTCGATCCTCGATCTTGGAAGTGGTCCGGTACCCGTTCGGCGCCGACCTTCGGCGGCCGGCCGGCAGCCGCGAGGCCGGGCTGTTCGTGGGAGAGGCTTCACCCCGACAGCAGGGCACGAAAGCCAGTCGCGGCTGAAGTCCCTCCCACCGGGGCATTGGCAATTACTGCGGGTGCGTACCCCGGTCGCGGCCGGTTCCCGGCTGCGCGGCTCAGCCCTGCGTATCGGCGGCGAACGCGAAACCGGCCTTCGCCAGTTCGTGCCGGGCCTGGGTGAACCCCTCGCCGGGAACCGTCTCGCCGCGGCGGTCGGACACTTCGGCCCAGCGGGCGAGGATCTGCTCGGCCGCCGCCGGGCCTTCCTCGACGTGGATGCCGCGGGTCAGGGTGATGTTCGCGATCTCGAAGCCACCGGCGCCGGCGCACAGCACCGTGCGGGTCGGCGCGTCCTCGGCCACCAGCGCCAGCAGCGCCGGGCTCACCAGCTCCGGACGCAGCAGTTCCAGCTGCTCCTGCGGCAGGATGTCTTCCATCATCCGCGTCGCGGCGGTGGGAGCGAGGCAGTTCACGCGGACGTCGTGTTTCCGGCCTTCGAGCGCGAGGGTCTGCATGAGCCCGACCAGTGCCATCTTCGCCGCGCCGTAGTTCGACTGGCCGAAGTTGCCGTACAGGCCTGAACTGGACGTGGTCATGACGATGCGGCCGTAGCCCTGCGCGCGCATGGTTTCCCAGACCGCCTTGGTGCAGTTGACCGCCCCCATCAGGTGCACGTCGACGACCAGGCGGAAATCGTCCAGGTCCATCTTCGCGAAGGTCTTGTCGCGCAGGATGCCGGCGTTGTTGACCAGGATGTCGATGCGTCCCCAGGCCGCGAGGGTGTCGTCCACCATCGCCTGCACGGCGGCCAGGTCGGTCACCGAGCCGCGGAAGGCGCGGGCTTGGCCGCCGGCCGTGGCGATTTCCCGCGCCACCGCCTCGGCGCCTTCGCCCAGATCGTTCACCACCACCTTCGCCCCGCGTCGGGCGAGCAGCAGGGCATGCGCCCGGCCCAGGCCGCCGCCGGCCCCCGTCACCATCGCCACGCGCCCCGTCAGATCGATCACTGCTGCCTCCTTGTCCCGCGGATGCCGGGCGTCGCCGGCTGGATTGTTGGGCGGAACCGTCCAGGAGCGGCGGGTCCGGCGCGGCCAGAGCCTAGCACCGGCCATTACATTCATTCAACATAGAATGAATATTGACTCGGGCCAGGCGCGGTGCCAAATTGCCGGCGTGCACCGAACCGTTCGATGCATTCGAGCCGATTCCTGGGAGGGGGTCATGAACACCAGTGCTTTGAGAAACCGTGCGCGGTTGTCGCGCCTTGCCGTGTTGTTGTTGCCGTGGTGCGGGGCCGCCGTGGCGCAGACCGCCAGTCCACCTGCCGCGTCCGACGGGTCCCGGGACGCGAAGGAGCTGGACACCGTCGTCGTCAGCGCGACCCGCCGCAGCGAACCGCTGAAGGACGTGCCGATCAGCATCACCACGCTGTCGCAGGAGGAACTGGACGCCAAGGGCATCGTCGGCTACGAGGGCATGGCCTACGAAACGCCGGGCGTCGTGCTCAACCGGGCCAGCGCCAACTTCAACAACTTCACCGCGCGCGGCATCGCCACCAACGGCTATAACGCCGGCCTGCAAAGCACGGTGGCGATCTATGTCGACGAGCTGCCGATCTCGGCCAACGGCAACTCCACCATCCTCGATCCGAGCATGTACGACGTGGAGCGCATCGAGTTCCTGCGCGGCCCGCAGGGCACGCTGTTCGGCTCGGGGTCCCTGGCCGGTGCGTTGCGCATCCTGACCCACGCCCCCGATCCGGACGCGTTCGAGGCATCGTTCCTGGCCGACGTCGGCATGACCGGATCCAACTCGCTGCGCCAGCGCTACAACGCCATGGTGAACATCCCGCTGGCGAAGGACACGATGGCGCTGCGCGTGGTCGGCTTCTCGCGCAACGAGGAGGGCTACGTCGACAACCTCGGCACCGGCGTCAAGAACGCCAACACGCTGAAAAGCCACGGCGGCCGGGCCACGCTGCTGTGGCAGCCGACCGAGGAGCTCTCGGCGCAGTTGCGCGTCGCGCGCGAACAGAGCGAGCCGGAGGATTCGTCGCTGATCAATCCCGAGCTCGGGTCGGACCGGGACAAGCGCTATTCGGATCGGCCGGACATGTTCTCCGGCAAGATGACCAACTACAACCTCACCCTGGACTACCAGTTCGACGGCGCGAAACTGACCAGTTCCTCGACCTGGTCGGACTACGAGTCGACGTTCAACGTCGACCTGGCCGCCACCTACAACCATGCCTTCGCCTTCGCGCTGGACGGCCCCGGCAAGAGCAGCACCTTCGTGCAGGAGATGCGCCTGGTCTCCGATACCGACGGGCCGCTGGACTGGGTCCTGGGCGGGTTCTACTTCAAGCGCGATCGCGACGTCTACTTCGGCTACCGCTCCAACCCGGAATACCTCGCCAGCAGCGGCATCACCGGCCTGCCGGACGAGTACTACCTGCGCTACCACACCTTCGACTACACCAAGGAAAGGGCGCTGTTCGGCCAGTTGACCTACCACTTCACGGACGATGTCTGGGCGACCGTGGGCCTGCGCTACGGCAGCATCGAGGCGCAGGGCTTCACCCGCGAAGGCGGCTACAACAGCGATTACCTGACCCTGGCCTACACCTGCAGCTTCTTCGGCGTATGCGGCTTGCCGGTGACGGTCACCCCGGTGGCCGCCGCCGCCGGTGCGGTGGCCAAGGAGACCGGCCCGTCCTACCGGGTCAGCGCGTCGTGGCGCGCGACGCCCTCGGTGACCGCGTATGCCGCCGTCGCGACCGGCTATCGCGCCCCCGTCGTGAATGCCCGCGCCGGATCGGTCAGCACGATCGATCCGGGCGATCTGGTCATCCCCACGGGCGCGGACTCCGACGAGCTGATCAGCTACGAGCTGGGCATGAAGGGGCGCTGGCTGCAGGGACGTCTGGCGGCCAACCTCACGCTCTATTACATCGACTGGAGCGACATCCAGGTGCAGGCCAACCGCGTATCCGATTCGGTGCAGTTCGCCACCAACATCGGCGGCGCCTTCAGTCGCGGCTTCGAGTTCGAGTTCATGGCCAGGCCGAGCATGAACTGGACCCTCGCGCTGAACGGCGCCTTCAACCAGGCCAAGGTGGATACGCTGAGCGCCGAGGAGGCGGCCATCTCCGGCGCGGTGATGGACGCGCGGCTGGCGGGTCCGCGGTTCAGCGGCTCGATGACGGCCGGCTATGCGTTCGACCTGCCGCGCAACGCCGAAGGCAACGCGTCGCTGGCGCTGGTGCACGTGGGCAAGTATCCGGGCTCGTTCCCGAATGTGCCGGGGCGGCCCGGCACGCCCAGCCCGACCTACGGCTGGACCGAGTCCTACAACATCGTCAACGCCTCCGTCGCGGCGTCCTTCCAGGACTTCACCGTCGGGCTTTACGCGGAGAACCTGTTCGACGACCGCTCGATCAACTACGTGCATCCGGAAGCCTTCCTCGACGGCCGTTATGGCGTGGTACGGCCGCGCACCGTGGGCGTGCGCGTGGGCTACAAGTTCTGACGCATGCCCGGCGGCAGCGCTGGATGCCGGCCAGGCCGGCATCCAGCACTTTCTGGATATATGGAGACACCGAGATCGTGATGCCCGTGAACCATGGAGAAATGCAGGCGTTTGCCCTGACGCTCGACAAATTCCTGGACCATGCCGCGCGCTGGCATCCGGAAGTCGAAGTGGTCACGGCGCGCGAGGAGGGCGGTCGCGATCGCATTGGCTATGCCGGCCTGAGGCAGCGCAGCCGCCGGCTTTCGGCGGTGTTCGCCGGCCTGGGCGTCGTTCCCGGGCAGCACGTCGCCACCCTGGCCTGGAACACGCAGGGCCATATGGAGACCTGGTTCGCCGCCATGGGCATGGGCGCGGTGTGCCACACGCTGAATCCACGGCTCGCCGAGGCGCACCTGGTCGGCATGCTGATGCAGTCGCAAGCGCGCCTGCTGGTCGTCTCCGCCGACCTGGTGCCGCTGGCCCGCCGCGTCGCCGCGCAGGCGCGGACGGTCGAGCGGATACTGACGATCGATGGCGACGCGGAGGCCGGCGACAGCCTGCCCGCGGCGGCCGCGCTGGAGCCGATGATCGCCCAGGCCGGCGAAGACGAGGTGACATGGGGCGGGTTCGACGAGAACGCCCCGTGCGGCCTGTGCTTCACCTCGGGTACGACCGGCGCGCCCAAGGGCGTCACCTACACGCACCGGGGCAACTACCTGCACACCTTGCGCACCTTGCAGGCCGACACCATGGCGATCTCGGGCCGGGACAGCGTGCTGCTGGCGGTTCCCATGTTCCACGCCAACGGCTGGGGCGTGCCGTTCGCCACGCCGGCCGTCGGCGCGCGCCTGATCCTGCCCGGGCGCCACCTGGACGGCGCCAGCCTGGCGCGGCTGATCGACGCCGAGTCGGTCACCGTGGCGATCGGCATCGCCACGGTCTGGCTGGCGCTGGTGGAGCACCTGGAAGCGACCGGCGGCCGCACGCCTTCGCTGAAGCGGGTCATCGTCGGCGGCGCGCCGATGACGCCGGCGCTGATGCAGCGCATCGAACAGCGCCTGGGCGTCACCGTGCAGACCAGTTGGGGCATGACCGAACTGTCGCCGAGCGGGGCCGTCTCCCCGCCCGACGACCCGGCGCGCATGCCGAACCTTTCCGGACGCCCGGCGATCGGCGTGGATCTGCTGCTCACGGACGCGCAGGGCGTGCCCTTGCCCGAACAGCGCGGACAGGAAGGGCACCTGCGGGTGAAGGGCGCCAGCGTCATCCAGCGCTACTTCGGCCAGGCCGATCCTGCCGTCGACGCGCACGGCTGGTTCGTCACCGGCGACCTCGCCCGCATCGACGCGCAGGGCAACCTGATGATCGTCGGTCGTGCGAAGGACCTGATCAAGTCCGGGGGCGAATGGATCAATCCTGCCGAGATCGAGGAGATCGTGGGCGGACTGCCCGAAGTCTCGCTGTCCAGCGTGATCGGCCGCGCGCATCCGAAATGGGGCGAGCGGCCGATCCTGCTGGTCGAGCTGCGCGAGGGATGCACGCTCGACGACGAGACGCTGCTCGGTGCCCTGCGCGGCCGCGTCGCGTCCTGGTGGTTGCCGGACGAAGTGATCCGCCTGGAGCGGATGCCCCTGGCCGCGACCGGCAAGATCGACAAGATGCGCCTGCGCGCCGAGTATGGCGGCGCGGACGAAGCGCCGCCGGCAGCGGCGCCGCGCGCATGATCAGCCGGCGCCGGTTGCTGGCGTCGAGCGCGGCGCTTGCCCTCGGCGCGTGGGGCGTGCGGGCATACGCCGGCGGCGGATTCCAGGCCGCCGAGGCACGCTTGCGGCATTTCGTCGACAGCGGGGCGCTGCCGTTCGCCTCGCTGCGCGTCGCCTCGCGTGGCCGCGTGCTGCTGGAAGCGCATGTTTCCGGCATCGAGCGGATCGGGCCGGACAGCGTGTACCGCATCTACTCGATGACCAAGCCGGTGGTGGCGGCGGGCATCGTCCTGCTTGTCGAGGACGGGCGGCTCGCGCTTGCCGACCCGGTGGCCAAATACGTTCCCGAGTTCGCCGGCATGACGGTGCTGGCCGGATCGCTCGACAAGCGCGAGGCGGCCCGGCCGATGACGGTGGGGCACTTGCTGACCCACAGCTGCGGCCTTGCCAACAGCTGGGGCGACGGACAGGTCGCGCCGCTCTATCGCCAGGCCGGCCTGATCGCCAGTGCCTGGATGTTCGATCCGCGGATCGGCGGGCTGGAAGGCTTTGCCCGCAGGCTGGCGGCCTTGCCGCTGGAATTCCAGCCGGGGTCGAACTGGATCTACGGCTACGGGCTGGACATCGCCGGCCTGGTCGTCGAGCGGGTGAGCGACAGGCGGCTCGGCGATTTCCTGCAGGAGCGCATCTTCGGACCGCTGGGCATGGCGTCCACGGGCTTCTGCGTCGCGGAGGGGCAGTCGGAGCGGCTGGCCGGTCTGTATTCTCCCCGCGACGGCGCGCCGGTGCCGGTGGCCGATGGCTCGGAGCGGAATCCGCTCAGGCGCCCCTTCGCCGATTCGGGCAGCGCGGGCCTGGTGTCCACGCTCGACGACTACGGCCGTTTCGCGGACATGCTAGCGAACCTGGGGCGCGCGGGGAAGCGGCGGGTCATGAGCGAGGCGTCCGCGAAGCGGATGATGACGCCCTATGGGCCGCAGGCACCGTTGGCGGCCGCGCTCGAACGCTTCGGCGGATATGCCCCCGGCAGCGTCGGACAGGCCCTGGGCGGCATCGTCCGGCTCGACGACCGCGGCGGCCCGGGCTCGACCGGCGAATACGCCTGGGGCGGCGCCGCCGGTACCGGGTTCTGGGCGACGCCCGGATCGGGACTGTCCGTCACCTTGATGACCCAGTTGCTGCCCGCGACCGGCGTGCCCGTGCGCGAGGTGTTGCGGCCGTTGATCTACGGTGCGCCGGCCGACGCTGGATGACGATCGCGTACGCTGGATGACGATCGCGTAGACCGTGGCGTCGATGGCGCGTTGACGCCATGGATTCGCGCTGAATAGACTGACCCGATTCCTGCTCACGAAGACAGCGGCGCAATGCCCACGGCTGCAAAACCCAAGGTCAAGAAGGCCGCGAATAAACGGGTTCGCCGCAGCAAGGTCGAACAGCGGGCGGAGAGCATCGAACAGATCCTCGATGCCGCCGAACTCCTGTTCTCCAAGCACGGCCTGCATGGCGTCACGCTGCGCGACGTGGCCAAGCAGGTCGGCGTCCATACCACGCTGGTGAACTACTACTTCCAGGACAAGCAGAACCTGTTCGAGGCGGTGTTCGCGCGCCGTGCCAGCGTGACCAGCGATGTGCGCATGGCGGCGCTGCAGGCGTACGAGGAAGAGGCCGGCGACACGCCGACCGTCGAAGGCGCCCTGCATGCCTTCCTCGATACCGACCTGGACCTCTACCTCGACGGCGGCGAGGGCTGGATGAACTACGCGGCCTTCTGCGCACGCGCCAGCAACACGCCCGAAGGCGCGGCGCTGATGGACCGCTACTTCGACCCGGTGGTGCTCAAGCTGGTCGGCATCCTCAAGCGCGCCCTGCCGGACTATTCCGACGAGGACATCTTCTGGGGCTACCACTTCGTGACCGGCACGCTGATGAACACGCTGGCGCGCACCGGCCGCATCGACAGGCTCTCCGGCGGCCTCTGCCGCTCCGACGATTTCGTCGCGGTGAAGCAGCGGATCGCGCACTTCATGGCGGCGGGATTCCTGGCGTTGAAGCGCGCGCCGTAGGCCGGAGCGCCTTCCCCGCGGAAGCTTTTCGCGCGCGCGCGTAGTTTCAGCGCAGCGCCGCTGCCGGAACTCGGGCCTGCCACCGGCACGGCCTTGCCGCCGACATCCGCTGGCGCGGCCGGGTCACGGCCGCGCCAGCGGCGGCGAAGCCAGGCCGGTGTTCCAGTTCCATGGCAGCGTGCCGGCCGCGCGGCGCCGGCGTACGGCTTCCTCGTGCAGCTCGTACATGCCGGGCAGCAGGCGTTGCGACGCCTTCGGCGTGTCGGCGAAGTGCATGTACGACATGCCGGTCGCGTAGGCCGGCCACGCGGGTGCGCGCTCGGCGCTCGGCGAGCCGGTGCGCGCGAAGCTGGTCCAGTAGTCGATCATCGCGTCCGAGAACCGCCTCTCCTCGGGCGTGTCCGGGTTCTTCGGCCAGCGCGGCGGGGTGGCGTCGAAGGTGCCGAACACGTACGGGATCTCGCTGGCGTGGAAGCCGTGCAGGTTCGCCTTGTCGGCAGCCGGGTAGCCGTGGTCGAAGAAATACAGGTAGGCCGGCTGCCCGATCGCGGTCTGGTTGCGCGCCAGCCGTTCCGAGGTCCAGCCGTACAGCGCGTCGCGGGTGTTGGCGAAGATGCTTTCCTGCAGGTTCGAGCCCGGGTACTGGCGCAGGAACGCGTCGGCCAGGTCGGAATAGTTCCTGCGGATCGTGGCCTCGTAGTCGGCTGCGCTCGCCGGAACCGGCGGGGCGAGGATGGTCAGCGAACGGATCTCGCCGCTGTTGAAGCCGACCAGGATCGGCACCGGCGCCTGCTCGCCGCGCTCGAAGGTCTCGACCAGCTGCCTGGTCAGCACCTGCCCGTCGATCGCGGCCCACGGCGCGAAGCCGGCCGCGGCCGCGGCGTCGGTGACGTCCTGCCCGGACCTGGCGCGCAATGCCGCGATGTCCGGGGCAGCGAGCTTGCCGGCGACGAACCTGCCGACGTCCTCGGCGGCGAACTCGCCGTGCACGCCATTCTTCAGCGCCGGCGTGGAAATCATGTAGGCGCTCTGCAGGATCGCCTTGTGGAACAGTCCGCGCGCCGGCGGCGCGGCCAGCAGGTACATCACGCTCAGCGCGCCGGCGGATTCGCCGGCGACGGTGACGTTCGACGGGTCGCCGCCGAACCCGCCGATGTTGTCCTTCACCCACTGCAGCGCCGCGATCTGGTCGAGCACGCCGTAGTTGCCGGACACGCCCTGCGCCGATTCGGCGGAAAGCTCCGGATGGGCCAGGTAGCCCAGCACGCCGAGCCGGTAGTTGATCGACACCACGACCACGCCGCGCCGGGCGAGCCGGGCGCCGTCGTAGAACGGCTCCTTCGACGATCCCGTGCGCAGCGCGCCGCCATGGATCCAGACCAACACCGGCGCGTTGCGCGCGTCGGCCGGCGCCCACACGTTCAGGCTCAGGCAGTCCTCGCTGGTCGCGCCGATGTCCTGCGCATAGATGCTCTGCACGCGGTTCGAGGGCTGGATGCAGGCGGGGCCGAACTGCGTCGCGTCCTTGACCCCGCTCCACGCCTGCACGGGCGCAGGCGCCTTCCAGCGCAGCGCGCCGACCGGCGGCGCGGCGAAGGGAATGCCCTTGAACACCTGCAGCGGGCCTTCCGCCAGGCCCTGCACCCTGCCGGCGGCGGTGTCTACGACAGGCGCGGATTCGGCCTTCGGCATGGCAAGACCCTGGCTGGAACAGAAGACGGCGAGGAGGGCGGTCAGCGCGCCGGCGGCGCGCAGGCTGGACGTGGTCATGGGGCGGCTCCTTCGATCACGGGCGTACGGTTTTCGCGACGCAACAGCACCCTGGCCAGCCACAGGAACAGCACGATGGCCAGGACATAGAACGGCGACAGCGTATACAGGGCCATCTGCAGCGAATTGTGCGGATGGCTGGCGCGGAACCAGTCGCTGGCCGCGCCGACGTAGGTCGGCCCCAGGCCCAGGCCGATGAAGTTCATCACCAGCAACAGCAGCGCGCCGGACATCACGCGCTGGTCCGGACGCACTTCCTGCTGCACCAGCGTGACCGCCGAGGTCAGGTAGAAGTAGTTGAGAAAGCTCGGCCCGAGCAGGAACAGCATCGCCAGCGGCCAGCTCGGCGCCCACACGAAGGCCAGGTACAGCGGCACGGCCAGCGTCAGCGAAGCGGCCGGGAGCAGGGCGTACCAGGTCTTGGAGCGCCTGGTGAAGCGGTCGACCATGCGCCCGGAGACATAGATGCCCCCGCCCATGCCCAGGGCGACGACCAGCGCGTACCACACGGCCACGTCGCCGAGCTGCATGCCCTTCTCGCGCATCAGGAACAGCGTGGTGAAGTTGCCCAGGCCGTAGGTGATGAACTGGGTGGCGCCGCTGCCGAGCGCGGCCAGCAGCAGTTCGGGCCGGGTGAAGAACATCTTCAGCGTTTCCCGGAAGCCGGCCTTGCTTGTCGCCGCGGTGGCTGCGTCGAGGCCGCCGCGGCGCGGTTCGCGCACGCTCAGCAGGAACGCAAGCGAGGCGACGATGCCGATGGCACCGAGCACGATGAACGCATAGCGCCAGCTGTAGGCGGCGGCGATGGAGGCACCGAAGGCGATGCCCAGCGCCATCCCGATCGGCGGCCCCAGGTTGTAGATGCCCAGCGCGGTGCCGCGCCGGCCCGGCGGGAAGTAGTCGGAGATGATCGCGTAGGAGGGCGGCACGCCGCCGGCCTCGCCGATGCCCACCGTCATCCGCGCGATGGCCAGCTGCGGATAGGTGCGCGACAGGCCGCTGGCGACGGTCGCCGCGCTCCACAGGGCGCAGGCGAAGGCGAGCAGCTTGACCCGGTTGGTGTGGTCGGCGAGCCAGCCGACCGGGATCGCGATGAAGCAGTAGAACATCGCGAAGTACAGCCCGCCGATCAGCCCGAGCTGGCTGTCGCTGACGTGCAGCGTGTCCTGGATCGGCTTGGCGAGGATCGCCAGCAGCTGCCGGTCCAGGAAGTTCAGCACGTAGATGAAGCACAGCATGCCGAGCGCCACCCAGGCGCGTACGCCAGGTGGCGCGGAAGCGACCGTGGCCTGCGTCATGGGTTCGTGGCTCCGGATGCGCGCCGCGACGGCGGCGGGCGCCGGCCGGCAGACTCGGTTGCCCGATGGTGGGTGCCGCATGGCCGCGAAACGGCCACGCAGGAGTGTCGCGGCGAGTGGAATCGCCTTCGCCAGAGTTCAACTTGCACTGGAGCCCTCCCCCAGTCGATCGATTTGGATCGCTTGCGGGCATCATGCGAGCAAATATCGGTGCCGTCAACATTCACTATCGTGTGTGTGAATATGTGTTGCGACGCAGCACGGCCGGTACGTCCGGCCGATGCCGGCTCGGCATGCAGTGCTGCAATCGAGCCGATGGTGCGGCGCCCGAATGCCGGCGCCACATCGCTGGCAGCATCGCTCGCGTCCTCCGCACCGCGCCAGCGGATCGGCGTCAAGTGACAGCGATCGAGGCCTCTCTGACATCGGAGCGAGAGGCATGGCTTGCGCGCCAGCGGCGTGCCGTCGATGTGGGCCGGGGCACCTCGCTTCGCGTCCCGGCCCGGCGCAGCGCGTCGGGCGTTCCGGCGTGTGCGAGCCGGTGGCTCGCACACGCCTTCACCCCGAAGGGAGAAGGAACTACTCGATGCGTGCCGGTCACGCCAGGCACGTTCGTCGCGAACCGGCGCTTCACAATCGCAGGCGTGGCCGCAATGAGATCGATCTCCAGCCCGATGCCTCGATAGGCAATGGAAAGGTGCTGCCGCCGATGCAAAGCGCCGGCGAGGCCTCCGGCAGTCGTACCGGGCCATCGTCGCTTGATGCGCTTGGCAACGGGTGTCCGGATTGGCCAGCTGCCGGGCGAGGTCTGGCAAAATCGCCGTGCTGAACCTCCAAGCGCCGCGCAGCCCGGCAAGTCCTTGGCCGTAATCCACAAACAACCGGATATGTCGTCTATGCGCATCGCCAGCTGGAACGTCAACTCGCTCAACGTGCGCCTGCCGCACCTGGAGCAGTGGCTGAAGGACTTCGCCCCCGACGTGGTCGGCATCCAGGAGACCAAGCTGGAAGACCACAGGTTCCCGGACGCCGCGCTGCTGGCACTCGGCTACCGCAGCGTGTTCGCCGGGCAGAAGACCTACAACGGCGTGGCGATCCTGGCGCGCGAGGCGCCGCAGGACGTGCAGGTCGGCATCCCCGGCTTCGAGGACGAGCAGAAGCGGGCGATCGCCGCGACCGTGGGCGATGTGCGCATCGTCAATCTCTACGTGGTCAACGGCCAGGACGTGGACACCGACAAGTACGCCTACAAGCTGCGCTGGCTGGAAGCGGCGCGCGGCTGGCTCGCCGACGAACTGCAGCGGCATCCGCGGCTGGTGGTGCTGGGCGACTTCAACATCGCCCCGGACGCGCGCGACGTGCACGACCCGCAGGTCTGGAACGACAACCACATCCTGACCTCGACCGCCGAGCGCGGCGCGCTCAACAAGCTGCAGGCGCTCGGCCTGCACGATGCGTTCCGGCTGCACCACGACCAGGCCGGGGTGTTCAGCTGGTGGGACTACCGCGCCGCCGGCTTCCGCCGCGACCTCGGCCTGCGCATCGACCTGACCCTGGTGTCGGAGGCGCTGAAGGCGCGGGCCCGCGGCGCCGGCATCGATCGCGAACCGCGGACCTGGGACCGGCCCAGCGACCACGCCCCGGCCTGGGTCGAACTGGCGCCGCCGGCATGAGCGGCGCGCACCGCTGCGTGGAGCGGGTCGGCGATACCGTCATCGGCCCGGTGCACCGGCTGAACTGCCATTGCGGCGCGGTGCAGCTGGAACTGCAGCTGCCGCACGGCATCGTCGACCCGCGCCGCTGCGACTGCTCGCTGTGCCGGAGATCGGAAGAGC